>JBBQCV010000007.1:0-45038 GCA_038319115.1 Burkholderiales bacterium
GGTATTGGCTTCCCGCGCCGGCCTTGGCCCCGTCGCGACCGACTGGCTGCACGACAAAGCAACCGCCCGCCTGGGAAGAACGTGTGCAAGGCTCATGGGGCAACCCGAATTCGGCGGCTTTTTCGGCGTCGAATATGGGGCGATGGCGGGCCTCGAGGCGGCGCGATTGCTCGGCAAGCCCTCCGTGGTTGCGTTCCTGAGCCCGCATCACCTCTTTCGTGACCGGTGGATGATACGCGAGTACGAAAAGCACCCCGACTTGTTGACTGCTGCTGCGCGAAAGCTGCTTGCCTTGGGCCGGGCGCGGGACGCACTGCGCGACTGCGAAATGCTGGCGGGGACGATTGTCCACGCGGCCTCAAGACTTACCGCGCGGACACTGGCCGAGGCGGGCGCCAGTCCCGAAAAGATGGTCACCGTGCCACTGGGTGCCCCCGCCGCGATCGCAATGGAGGACCTGCCGGCAAGACCGCTCGCCACCTGCCGCGTCCTGTATGCCGGCACCCTCTCGGTGCAGAAAGGCGCCCACATCCTGCTCGAGGCGTGGCGATCGGTGAGGGGCGAGGGCCGGGCGGAATTGCACCTGGCAGGCGAAAACCTCCTTCCGGCCCGCCTGTTGGCAGACCTGCCGGAAAACGTGCACTTGCATGGCAACATTCCCCCGCGGGACCTTTTTGCCATGTACGAGCGCAGCTCGGTGCTCGCCTTCCCCACCCTGTGTGACGGCTTCGGCATGGTGGTGACCGAAGCTTTTTCGCGCGGCCTGCCGGTCATCACCACGGTGAATGCGGGCGCGTCAGACCTGGTGGCAGAGGGTCGCAATGGTTTCCTGGTTCCCCCCGCCGACGCCGACGCATTGGCAGAGCGGCTGCAGTGGTGTATTGACAACCCTTCCGCGCTGCACGACATGCGCGAGGCCGCGCTGCTCACGGCAGGACAAAATAGCTGGGCGCACTTTCGCGATGAGTTCAAGCGCCAGTTCGTGGCCAGGCTAAAGCCGTGTTGAGGCGCCCCGCCGAATTGCCGGCGCCCGAGGTATCAATCGTCATTCCCGCTTTCAACGCGGGACGGCACCTGGCCGAAACTGTGCAAAGCGCCTTGGCGCAATCCTTTGCCAGTTGCGAGATCATCGCTATCGACGATGGTTCTTCGGACGATACGCCTTCGATATTGCATGCGCTCGGTGGGCATGTGCGGTGGGAGCGACAGCAAAACAGCGGAGCCAGCGCAGCGCGAAACCGTGGCACGGCACTGAGCCGCGGCAGGTTCATCCAGTACCTTGACGCGGACGATTTGCTTTTGCCCGACGCCGTGGGACGGCGCGTCGCGGCGCTCGAAGCCGCCGGCGCCGATGTGGCCTACTCGGATTGGCAAAGGATCGAGGAACAGGCCGACGGCAGCTTCCTGCCTGGCGAGGTAGTGGCCCGTTCGATACAGGACGTCCACGAGGACGCGGAAATCGCAACGTTTACGTCTTTCTGGGCACCACCGGCGGCCCTCCTTTATCGCCGCCGCATCGTCGACAGGATCGGCGGATGGAACGAGTCTCTCCCGATCATCCAGGATGCGCGCTTCCTGCAGGATGCCGCGATTGCCGGCGCCGCATTCGTGCATGTGCCCGGGCTTGGCGCGCGATACCGCGTGACCCGGGAGCGCTCGCTCTCGCGGCGCAGTCACGTTGAGTTCGCCCGCGATGTTTTGCGTAATGCGCAGGACATTCAGCGGGTCTGGGAGGCGCGCGGCCCGCTCGGCTCGTCGCGGCAAGCCGCGCTCGGCCAAGTGTTTGACTACGTCTGCCGCGAATTGCTCGAATCGGATCGGCAAGCGTTCGACGCCGCGCTGTCCGCCTTGTACCGGGTGCGGCCCGGTTTCAGCCTGCAGTGGCCGAAAATTGCCGGGCTGGCGGCTGCGGCGCTCGGCCAAAGGCGCGCCGCGGACCTGATGACGCTCCTGCGCCGGCCGCCTGCATCACGTCGCGCGCTGCTTGAAGTTACTTCGCGAGAGCCTGCCCGCTGATGAAAAGTTCCCCGGGCCTACCCGCCATATCGGTGTTGCTCCCGGTCCATAACGGGGCGCAGTTCATTCGTGAGGCCATCGATTCGGTGATCGGGCAACTGCACACGGACTGGGAGCTGATCATCGGTGACAATTGCTCCACCGATGCGACACCCGCCATCCTTGCCGCCTGTGTCGACCCGAGGATCCGCGTCATCCGCAACGAGCGGGACCTCGGGGTCTTCGGCAACCTCAACCGCCTCGTTTCCCGGGCGCGCGCTCCGATCGTGCGCTTCCTGTGCCACGATGACGTCCTTCGCGCCGAATGCCTGGTGACCGAGCTGGATTTCATCGCCAGGCACGGCGAGTGCCTGATCACGGTCTGCTGCGCCGGCGGAATCGACCCGTTCGGCCGGCCGACGGGGAACTGGGCGCCCGGGATCCCGGGCGTGATTTCCATGCGCACGGCTACCCTGCAGTTCCTCTACTACGGCTGCTGGGCGGGCAATATTTCCACGGTCTGCGTGCGCAAGGCCGAATTCGAGCGCCTCGGCGGCTTCGATGAAAAGCTGCGCCGCAGCGCCGACTGGCAAGCCTGGGTCAGGCTGGTCCAGTCGGGTCCCCTGGGTGACATCGGTCGCAACCTGGTCTGGATACGCGACACCCCGGGCAGGCTCAGTCGGAGCGGCGCAAGCATTGCGATATCGGAGGACCTGGACATCATCGACACGTTATTGTCGCTGGTGCATCCGGAGGATCTCGCCGCAGCGTGCAAGTACGTCGCGCATTTTCACGACCGTAATTTCGCCCGGTATGTTTTGAGCCTGGCCGCAAAGAATTGCTGGCGGGAGGCGGGATGCGTTCTCGGGCGCGTGGGGTCGCGCAGGTTCCTGGCCGGCCTGTTCTGGTTGCTGGCTAGCGCCGACGGGCGCGTCTTTCGACCGCCCATTGCCGAACGCGCGCTGCGGCACTGAAGTGCGTAGCACCCGCCAGGTTTTTTACGCGACCACGCACCCGCCCGTGCTGTGACATCCCTATGCGCATCCTGCAAGTAGTGCCTACCTATTTCCCAGCCACTCGCTATGGCGGGCCGATCGTGGCCGTGCATGGGCTTTGCAGCGCGCTGGCGGCGCGCGGGCACGATGTGCAAGTCCTTACCACCAACGTGGACGGAAAAGGGGAGTCCGGGGTCCCGCTCGGGGTGCCAGTGCTGCAGGACGGCGTCAGCGTCTGGTATTTCCCCGTGCCGTTTGCGCGTCGCACCTACTGGTCGCCTGGAATGACCGCCGCAGCGCGGGCGATGATCGGGCAGACCGACATAGTCCACCTCCATTCCATCTTCCTGTGGCCGACGTGGATGGCGGCGCGCACGGCGCGCCACGCTGGCGTGCCTTACGTTTGTTCCCCGCGTGGCATGCTGGAAAAGTCGCTGATCCGGCGCAAGAGCCGCTGGGCCAAGGCCCTCTGGATCGCGCTGGTCGAGCGTCGCAACCTGGAGAGCGCGGCCGCCGTGCATGCGACGAGCGAACGCGAAGCGGCCGAGCTGGTGCGCTTCAGATTCGATCTGCCCCGCATTGCAGTCATCCCGAATGGCGTAGACCTGCGCGTTCCCGAAAGCTCCGGATCGGCCGCTCCTGATTGGCTGGCCTGCATTCCGCCCGGCGCCCCATTGGTGACATTCCTTGGGCGCATCAATTGGAAAAAGGGCTTGGACCGTCTGGTTCCCGCAATGGCCGCCCTGCCTTCGGCGTACCTTGTGGTCGCCGGTCCGGATGACGAAGGAGAGCGCAAAGCACTCGAGGCGCTTGCGGCACGCATCGGCGTCCGGTCGCGGGTAATTTTTCCCGGCCCGGTCCATGGCTGGGACAAGCAAGCGCTGCTCCGGCGATCCGTCGCGCTGGTCCTGCCGTCGCTATCCGAGAATTTCGGCAATGTGGTTCTCGAGGCCATGGCGGCCAGCATCCCGGTGGTGATCACGCCGCAGGTCGGCCTTGCCAAACTGGTTCGCGACGCCGGGGCGGGAATAGTCGTCGACGGGAGCGTCGATTCGATCGCGGCGGCATTGCAGTCCATCCTGGGCAGCCCGTCCCTTGGCACGCAGATGGGGGCCCGGGGGCGCGCGGCGGCGGAAAGCGCATTCGACTGGGACACCGTTGCCGCCGCCATCGAGCGGCTATATGAGACGATATTGCCGCGCGATCACGCGTCATCCGACTGAACAATGCTTGACCAGATCACTCCGGTCGTACTCACTCGCAACGAGTCGCCCAACATTGCCCGCACCCTTGCGGCCGTGGCCTGGGCTCGGGATATCGTCGTTGTCGACAGCGAAAGTGACGACGACACCTTAACGCTGGCAGGCGGTTTCCCGCAGGCGCGCATCTTTTCGCGCCGCTTCGACTCCCACGCGCAGCAATGGCAGTTCGCGATCGACGAGACCGGCATCGGCAGCGAATGGGTCCTCGCGCTGGATGCCGACTACGTCCTGGACGCCCCGCTGGTAGATGAATTGCGCGACTTGGCGCCTCCGCCCGGCGTGACGGGATTCGAAGCGCGTTTCCTGTACTGCATCAGGGGACATGCCCTGCGAGGGGGGCTGTACCCGTCGCATACGGTGCTGTTTCGCCGCCAAGGGGCGCGTTTCGTCCAGGATGGACACACGCAGCGCTTGCTGACCGACGGTGCGGTGCTTCGTCTGAGCGGATATATCCGCCATGACGACCGCAAGCCGCTCGCCGCATGGCTGACGGCGCAATCGCGGTACGCACGCCTCGAAGCCGAAAAACTGCACTGCATGCCAAAGGACAAGGCAAAGGGAATGGACGCGCTCCGGCGGGCTCGATGGATCGCACCGCTGCTCATGCCATTCTATTGCCTCGTAGTGAAAGGGCTGGTATTGGAGGGTTGGCGCGGGATGTACTACGCCATGCAGCGCACTTATGCCGAAGCCCTCATTTCCCTCTTTCTCCTCGAGGCGGCGCTGCGGCGGAGGGATGCACAGTCACCCCCCGTGCCGGGGCAAGGCGAGGAGCCCCCGTCGACATGAGCCGGATCTGCCGGGCCAACCGGGCCCGTCCCGTGCACCCGGGCGGCATCGAATGATCATCCTCGGTGTCAATGCGTTCCACGCTGATGCCTCAGCTTGTATCGTGCGCGAGGGGACATTGATAGCGGCCGCGGAAGAAGAGCGCTTTCGCCGCGTCAAGCATTTCGCCGGCTTCCCGATCGAGTCCATCCGCTATTGCCTCGCCGCCGCCGGGATCGGCATCGGCGCTCTCGATGTCGTCGCTGTCAACCAGGATGACCGCGCGAACCTGCGCCAGAAAATTTCGTACGCCCTCAAGGGGCGGCCCGACCTGCGGCTGCTGCTCGACCGTGTTCGCAATCGGCGCGCTCGAACCGGCATCGTGGTTAGTCTTTCAGATGCATTTCCCGGCGAACATGTGCGCGCCAGCCTGATGCAGGTGGAACACCATTTGGCCCATCTTGGTTCGGCCTTCCTGGTCTCACCTTTCGAGGAGGCGGTCGCGCTGTCGGTCGACGGCTTCGGCGACTTTGCCAGCGCGGCCTGGGGACTCGGGCGTGGCAATCGCATCGAGGTCGACGACAAAGTCTACTTTCCGCATTCGCTCGGCATCTTCTACCAGGGCCTGACCCAGTATCTGGGGTTTCCCGACTACGGCGACGAATACAAGGTGATGGGCCTGGCTCCCTATGGCGAACCGCGGTTCATGGACGCGATGCGGAAAATCGTCATGCTTCAGGACGACGGCACTTTCAGGCTCGGACTCGAATATTTCCGCCACCACCGCGAACAAGTCGGATACGAATGGGATAACGGTGAGCCGAAGGTAGGCCGGCTGTACACCTCGCGCCTCGTCGACCTCCTCGGACCGGTGCGCGCGGCGGGCGACGCCATGACCCAGCGCCATAAGGACATCGCGAGCTCTGCCCAGGCCATGTACGAAGAGGCCCTGTTCCACCTGCTCAACCGCCTCCATGCGCGCTACGCGGTGGATGCGCTCGCCCTCTCCGGCGGGTGTGCGATGAATTCCGCAGCCAATGGGAAAGTGTTGCGCAGTACGCCATTCAGGCGGATGTACGTGCCGGCGGCCGCGGGCGACGCGGGAGGCGCGATCGGCGCGGCATTCATCGCATGGCACAGGATTTCGGCGACGTCGGCGAGGTTCGACATGGAGCATGCGAACTGGGGCCCGGCCGCAGACGATGGGGATCTCTCGGCGCTGGTTGAAGATCGCCGGGCTGCGTTCGCGAACGAGGGCATTCTTGCGCGCCGGATCGACGATGAAGGCGACCTGGTCCAATGCACTGCGTCGGCCATCGCGCAGGGGCGGGTGGTCGGCTGGTTCCAGGGCCGGATGGAATGGGGGCCCCGCGCATTGGGAAACCGCTCGATCCTGGCCGACCCGCGTCGGCCGGACATGCAGGAAATCATCAATGCCAGGATCAAGCGGCGCGAGTCGTTCCGGCCCTTCGCCCCGTCCATCCTGCGGGAAGCGGTATCGGATTGGTTCGAAGTTGACTGCGACGTGCCCTTCATGACGCAGGTCGTCCCTGTGCGCGAGGCAAAGCGGGCGTTGATCCCGGCGGTCACGCATGTCGATGGGACCGGGCGCCTGCAAACCGTCGGGAGGCGAGCCAATCCCAGATATCATCGGCTTATCGAGGCGTTTTCCGGCCTGACCGGTGTGCCCGTTGTGTTGAATACCTCTTTCAACGAAAACGAACCCGTCGTTTGCAGCCCGCAGGAGGCGTTCGAGTGCTTCATCCGGACCGACATGGATGTGCTGGTCCTCGGCGACTGGTTCATCGAGCGGCCCGTGCGAAAAATTGGATAACGTGAATTTCGAGCCGCGACCATGAAGGCAGGCAGCCCGGGGAGGGGTGCGCGATGCGGCGCGCGGGCCGGAGCCCTGCTGTCGATCTGCCTTGCCGGTGTCGTGAATTGCACCGCTCACGCCCAGGCACTCGTCCCGCTCGAATCCGCCACGCTGCTCCCTGCGCAAACGACCGCGCCCGCGACTCCCCCGGGCGGCATCCCCGTCGGACCGCTGATCGTCTACCCGGCCATCGACGTCGCCGTGGGGCACAACGACAACCTCTTCTCGAGCAACATCAACCGGGAAGGTTCCGCGCAGACGACGATCTCGCCTTCCGTGAAGGCCGAAGGCAGGATCGGGCCGCACAGGTTCGACGTGCTTTTTCGCCTCGATGACGTCAGGTACGCCAGCAGCCCGGCCGACAACTACGCGAACTACAGCGTGCTGGCGACGGGCGACATCGTCTTCAGCGGGCGCGCCGGGCTCAAGGTGCGCGGCGAGTACCGCCATGGCGTGGATCCCCGCGGATCCACGGACCGGACGGTGAGCGCGACACCGGACGAATACATCCACCAAGGCATCGAGGGCGTATTCGGTTACGGGGCAACGGGCGCGAAAGGGCGCATCGAAGTGGATGGCGCCGCGTATTCGCGCCGATACCAGAACAACCGGCTGGCGACCGCACCCAGCGATCGTGATACGACCCAGGTCGGCGCGACTTTCCTGCTGCGCGTCGCGCCCAAAACCCAGCTGCTCGTCTCGGCGCAGCAGCGCTGGATCGAATACGTGGTGGAGGGTTCCACGCAAAGCTCGACCGAAAACAGGTACCAGGTCGGCGCCAAGTGGGAGGCGACTGCAAAGACGACCGGGATCCTCAAGTTCGGCTACCTCGAGAAGCGGTTCGACAACGTCGGCCGCACCGGCTTCGGCGGTCCGGGTTGGGATGCGGTGGTCCGGTGGAGCCCGCTGACCTATTCGGTTTTCGACTTCACGACGTCCAAAACGACAAACGAATCCACCGGGACGGGCGATTACCTGCTTTCGCAGCTCTACGGAGTCAGCTGGAACCATGCGTGGAACAGCCGGCTTTCCTCGGCGGCGACCACCGGCTGGCGCAAGGATGCGTACGAAGGCACGGGCGGAGGGCGAGTCGACAAGACTTCCACGCTCGGCCTGAACGCGACTTACCAATGGCAGCGCTGGATTCGATTGGGCGCCGCCTATACGTTCACGGACCGGGTATCCAGCCCGAGCACGTTCGATTTCACGCGGCACTTGTGGATGTTCACGGTGGGCGCCACGCTCTGAGCGCTCGCGGGTGGGGCGCAAGCGATTGTTGTTATACTTTCGGCGATAACTCAACGGCCCCAGGACTTCGACGGCCGATCCGCATTCGGCCCGCCACGATGCGCTTGCGTTCACTTTTCGCTGTATTGCTGTTTGCCGGCCTTGCGCTCGCGGGGTCAGTCGCAGGCGCGCAGTCGAACGACAGCGCCTTCTCGAACTACCGGCTCGGCGCCGGCGACGTCATCACCGTCCAGGTGCTCGGCGAGGACGATCTCAAGCGCGAGAAGATCCGGCTGTCCGATGCAGCCACGATCTCCTACCCGATCCTTGGCGAGATCCGCCTGCTGGGAAAAACGGTGGGCGAGCTCGAAGTTCTCATCCGCGACGGCCTCAAGGGGCGCTACCTGCTCAATCCCCAGGTGACGGTGACGATCAACGAGTACCGCAACTTCTTCATCAACGGCCAGGTTGCCACTTCCGGCGGTTTTGCCTTTATCCCCGGCCTGACGGTGCGCAAGGCCGTATCGCTCGCCGGCGGTTTCAAGGAACGGGCCTCGCGTGAGAAAATCTTCATCATCCGCGAAGACGATCCGTCGCATAAGCCGAGGCGGGTCGAACTCGATGCCGCCGTGAATCCCGGTGACATCATCACGGTCGAGGAGAGTTTTTTCTAAGGGCCGATGGCCGGAATGAATGCCGAGCCGCCCGACGTGCATTCACGCCGGATTCAGGGAGTGCAGGCCCCTTGGCCGGGAAGCAAGGTTCCTGTCTTCCCGGTGACGTAGTAGGCGGCCAGTCCGATCCATTCCTTGATCCCGACGGACAGGTTTTCGAGGTTGCCGGACAGGCTGGGGCTCCAGCGCACGAGGGCCCCGCGCAGGGTGCGATGATCGACCGGGTAGGCGATCACGGGCCACCCGATCCTGCAGAAGATCCCGATCGAACGGGGCATGTGGAAGGCGGAAGTGACCACGAGCCAGGCCTCTCCCGGGCGCGGGTTTACCAGCGCCTTGCTCATGACGGCGTTCTCCACCGTATTCCTGGAATTGCTTTCCAGCACCAGGCGCGAGGCATCAAGGCCTTGCTCGGCGTAAAGCCGCTTTGCCACGACCGCGCCTTTGTGCCGCTGGTCCAGGACGCTGCCGCTGCCTGAGGTGAAAATCACTTTCGCCTCCGGATAGCGCCGCGCCAGGGCGATGGAGGCGAGGAAACGCTCGGCCGACCCGTTGACCTCCACCTGGTCCCAGGCGGCGGTCGAAACCGGGTCCTCGGCGCCTCCCAACACGATAATGCCCGCGATACTCGCGGGAAGCGGCGGGTTGGTGTCGAAACGTGCTTCGAGCGGGTAGAGCAGCCACTCGCCCACCGGCAGGCAGGCGAGCACGAGCAGGCCGGCGACCGCAACCCCGAGGATCCGCCGGGCCCACCGGAGGGCCCCGCGAAGCAGCAGGATCCAGGCGCCAACCACCAGCAGGAGGAACAGGCTTTCCGGTGCGATGACGAACCAGGCGGCCTTGGACAGCCAGAAGAACGCGGTTTCGATGACAGTCCGGCCGGCGCCGCGCTATTTGAGCAGCAAGTGCCCGAGGTACCAGGCGAGCCCGGCCATGAAAGCCGAGCAGGGAATCGTGAGGATCCACGCCCAGACAATGTTGCCGGCCAGTCCCCAGCGCACCGCGGCGACGTTTTGCGCCGAACCCACGCCGACGATGGCGCCGGTGATGGTGTGCGTGGTGGAGACTGGAATGCCCAGGCCCGTGGCGAGGAATAACGTGATCGCACCGCCGGTTTCCGCGCAGAAGCCGCCGACGGGCTTGAGCTTGGTGATCTTCTGGCCCATCGTTTTCACGATACGCCATCCGCCGAACATCGTCCCCAGGGCAATCGTGATGTAGCACAGCACCGCCACCCACATCGGGAACGGGTCGCTGGTTTTCAAATGGCCTGCGGCAATGAGCAGCATCCAGATGATGCCGGCAGTTTTCTGCGCGTCGTTGCCGCCGTGCCCCAGGCTGTACAGCGACGCGGACACCAGTTGCAGCCTGCGGAACCAGCGGTCGACCTTGCTGGGCGTGGAGCGCACGAACAGCCACGAGACGATGAGCATCAGCAGCGACCCCAGCAGGAACCCGAGCAGCGGTGACACGAGGATAAATGCCACGGTCTTCCAGATGCCGGCCGGGATCAGCGCCCAGGTGCCGGCCTTGGCTACTGCGGCCCCGACAAGGCCGCCGATCAGCGCGTGCGACGATGACGAAGGAATGCCGTAATACCAGGTGATGATGTTCCAGATGATCGCGCCCACCAGCGCCCCGAAAATAACGTAGTGGTCGACGATGCCCTGGTCAATGATGCCGCTGCCAACCGTCGTCGCGACCTTGAAGTGGAAGACGAAAAGCGCGGCGAAGTTGAAAAATGCTGCCATCGCCACTGCCTGGTGTGGCTTGAGCACGCGCGTAGAAACGACTGTGGCGATGGAGTTGGCGGCATCGTGGAACCCGTTCATGAAATCGAACGCGAGCGCGACGACGATCAGGAAGACAACCACCCACAAGCTGATGCTGAGCGCTTCCACGCGCGGCCTACGAGTTTTCCAGCACGATGCCTTCGATGATGTTCGCCACGTCCTCGCAGCGATCGGTGATCTCCTCGAGCAAGTCGTAGATCGTGCGCAGCTTGATGAGTTGCTTCACGTCCGACTCGTCGCGGAAGAGCTTGGACATTGCAGAGCGCATGACGCGGTCGGCATCCGACTCGAGCCGGTCGATCTCCTCGCAGGTCTTGAGGATCGCCTCCGGGTGGCGCAGGTTGGACAGCAGGCTCACCGCGATCTTGACGCGCTCGCAGCTCATCTGGCAGATCTCGCCCAGCTGTTTGGCTTCGGGTGTGATCTTGCGGATGTCGTACAGCACCACCGTTTCGGCCACGTCCTGCATGAGGTCGAGCACGTCGTCCATGTTGGTGATCAGCTGGTGGATGTGATCGCGGTCCAGGGGCGTGATGAACGTCTTGTGCAGGAGTGAAATTGTTTCATGGGTGATCTTGTCCGCGGCCCGCTCGGCCGTGTCTATGCCCTGCGCCCGCGCCTCGAGATCCTTGAATTCGGTCATCATTTTCTCGAGCTCGCGGCTACCGAGCACGATCTGCTCGGCGTGGGCGTTGAACAGCTCGAAGAAATTTCCTTCACGGGGCATCAGGCGGGAAAGCATGGCGGGTCGTCCTGTCCGGGGCGTGGGCGGCTGGCCGCAATGTTACATTCAATTTCCGCCCTCACCCGACGGCCAGTCGAATCGCTGTGGCCCTCACGACACTTCAACGCCTCTTTCGGCCCTTCAAGGACAGGCTGCCTGCATGGGCCTGGCGCCCGCTGCGCGCGCTGGCCACTGCGCTGCTCACGCCGGCCCTGTTCAGCTATCGCTCAGGACATTTTGCCAGCAGCCTCAGGGAAGTCGCCGTCGACCGGAAACTCGCGCCGATACCCTGGTACACGTACCCGTGCATCGAGTTCCTGCAGCATCGCGATTTTTCAAGCCGCCTTGTGCTCGAATTCGGCGGCGGGCAGTCGACTTTATGGTGGGCCGAACGCGCAAAGGCCGTGGTCACCATCGAGGAGGATCGCTGCTGGCACGACGCCCTTGAGCGGCGCGTGCCATCCAACGTTGAGCTCCACCATGTCGCGCTCGAAACCTGCATTGCTGCCATTCCCGCACTGCTGCATGGCCTGCCGCATGCAAAGTATGACGTGGTCGTGATCGACGGCCTGGAGCGGCGGGAACTCATCGGCGTTGCCCTGCAGTATGTCGCCGACCACGGCATCATCATCTTCGATGACTCCGACGGCTACGGCTTCTTCGCTGAGACCAGCGGGATCGGGCTCAATCGTGCCGACTTTTTCGGCATGGCTCCGGGCGTGCACCTGCAGCACTGCACCTCGATCCTGTTCGGGCCGGACGCCTTTGCGTTTTCGAGCCGGCATCCGATCCCGGCCGCGGCTGCCCTCTAGCGCTTGCGCCTGGCCGCGCCGCGGGCGATGGTTCCCGCGGCTGCCAGGAGGGAGTTCATCTGCTTGCCCACCAGCACGCCGGGGGAAAGGGGCATGTCCTCCACCAGCTGGTGCAGTTCGAGGGTCATCTGCACCGAGCGCGGGTCGAGGTCGGTAAGCGCGGCGACGAAGGTTTCCGCTTTTGCGCGCAGCGCGGCGGCATCAGGCGCAAGGCGCGTGATGAGGCCGAACCGCTCGAGCGCGGCTGCATCGAACGTATCTGCCGACAGCAGCAGTTCGAGTGCGCGCCTGCGCGGGAGCAAGTGGGTCAGCACCGCGGTATTGATTGCAGCGGGAAATCCGTTCTTCATTTCGAGCGCACCAAAGCGTGCGGACTCGACAGCGAACACGAACTGGCAGCTCATCGCGAGAGTGAACCCGCCGGCAACCGCGTAGCCCTCCACCAGCGCGACGGTGGGCTTTCTCATGGAGAGCAGCCGGTTGAGCGCCTCGCCGTATTCGCCGTCCCAGCCGAAGTACCAGTCCAAGCCATCCTCCAGCGGCTCCAGGCCGAGGTCGCGGCCCGAGCAGAAGCTCCCGCCTGCGCCCTGGATCACCACGCAGCGGCACCCGGCATCCTCGGAGGCCGCGCGCAGCGCACGGTCGATTCCGAGAACCATTTCGCGGTCGAGCGCATTGCGCTTGTCCGGCCGGTTGAGCGTGAGCGTATGGACGTACCCTTTGCGTTCGACGTCGACGCTGCCCATCAGATGACGCCCTGTTCGCGCAGCTTCGCTTGCTCGGTTTCGGACAGTTCCAGCCAGCCTCCATAGACTTCCGCGTTGTGCGCGCCCATGTCCGGGCCGCTAGAGCGGATCGACCCTGGCGTGGCGGAGAACCGCGGGACCACGCCGGGCATTTTCACCGAACCAAAATCGTGGTCCGGCACAGAGGTGACTGCGCCGCGCTCGATGAAGTGCGTATCCTCGAGCATCTGCTTGTTGCTGTAGATGGGCGCGGCCGCGACCCCGGCGCTGCTGAGTTTCTCGAGGACCTCGCTGAGCGGCCGCGCGCCGATCCAATCCGCTGCCATCGCGTCCATCTCCTTGCGGTTCCTGACGCGCGCCGCGTTCTGCGCAAAGCGTTCGTCCTGCACCAGTTCTGGCCGGCCGATGAGAGCGGCGAAGCGGTCGAAAATGTTCTGCGTCGCGCAGGTGAAGGTGACCCAGTGCGCGTCGGCGGTCGGGAAGATGTTCGCGGGAGCGACGTAAGCGTTGTCGTTGCCGATGCGTTCGTGCACCAGCCCGAGCTGGTCATATTCGATCGGCAGGACTTCGAGCAGCCGCAGCATGGCCTCGGTGGCCGACAGGTCGATCTCCTGACCCGGCGAATCGGGATTGCGCAGGCGGTGGTATAGCGCGGTGACCACGCTGAAGGCGCCGAATACGCCCGCGATCGGGTCGCCGATCGGGTAGCCGGGATGCAAGGGCGGGCCATCGCGCTCGCCGGTGATGTAGGTGAGGCCGGAATAGGCCTCGAACAGGCGCGCGAAGCCGGGAAAATTCCGGTACGGCCCCGTCTGGCCGAACCCGGTCAGGCGCAGGATGGTCAGTTTCGGGGCCAGCGCCCACAGCGTTTCCTTGGTGAGGCCCCACTTGTCGAGCGTGCCCGGGCGGTAGTTCTCGATCAGGACGTCGAAGCGCGGCACCAGGCGCTTGAACAGCGCGGCCCCTTCGGGTTTGCGCAGGTCGAGCGTGATCGCCTTCTTGTTGCGGTTGGTGACTTTCCAGATCAGGGGCTTGCCGTCCTTGTGGGGCGGGATGGCGCGGCACGGGTCGCCTGCGCCGGGCAACTCGACCTTGAGCACATCGGCGCCGAAATCCCCCAGCATCCCGGCGGCGAACGGGCCGGCGATGACGTTGGAGATGTCGAGGACGCGCAGGCCCTCGAGCGGCCCCTGGGGCGTAGATTTCGTGGTCATTTCGTGCTCATCGGTTGAAATCCAGTCCAAGGGATTGCAGGCGCTTTACGCCCGCCTCCGAGAAGCCCCACTCGGCCAACGCGGCGGCGCCGCCTTCGCCGCGTTCAGGGGGCTTGCGACGCACCTCGCCCGGGGTGCGCGAAAATCGCGGTGCCGGCGCGGGCTGCTTCACCCCGCCGACGTCCACGAAGCTCTTGCGTGCTACGTGATGGGGATGTTCGTAGGCTTCGCTCCAGGTCAGCACAGGCGCGAAGCACGCGTCGGAATCATCGAAGACCGAACACCATTCCGCGCGGGTCTTTGCCTTGAATGCAGCGGCGAAGCGCGCGCGCAATTTGGGCCATCCGCTGCGGTCGTGCTGTTTGGGCAGGTCCTCGCCCGCGATTCCCAGACGCTCGAGCAGGTCGGCGTAAAACCGCGCCTCGATCGAGCCGATCGAGACATGCTTGCCGTCGCGGGTCTCGTAGGCGTCGTACCATGGCGCGCCGCCATCGAGGTAGTTCGCGCCGCGCTCCTCCTTCCATCGTTGCGACGCGAGCATGCCGTGGAACATCGTCGATAGCAGTGAAGCGCCTTCGCACATCGCCGCATCCACGACCTGGCCGCGCCCGGAGCGTTGCGACTCGACCAGCGCCGCCGCCATGCCGAAGGCGAGCAGCATGCCCCCGCCACCGAAGTCGCCGACCAGGTTGAGCGGAGGCACGGGTGGTTCGCCCGCCCGGCCGATGCCCGCCAGCGGCCCGGCCAGCGCAACGTAGTTGATGTCGTGGCCGGCGCGCGGTGCCATCGGGCCGTCCTGGCCCCACCCCGTCATGCGGCCATAGACCAGCTTCGGATTGCGCGCGAGCGCCACCTCCGGGCCTACCCCGAGGCGCTCCATCACGCCGGGGCGGAAGCCTTCGATGAGCGCATCGGCCTTGCCGATCAGCTCGAGGGCGGCCTCGGCGCCGCCTTTCGCTTTCATGTCGAGCGTCACCGAGCGGCGCCCGCGCAGCATGATGTCGTGCCTGCGTTCGCGGTTGAGTCCGAGGTCGGTCGCACCGGGTCGATCGATGACGAGCACGTCGGCGCCCATGTCCGCGAGCATCATCCCGCAGAACGGCCCGGGGCCGATGGCCTCGAATTCGACGACTTTGATTCCGGCAAGGGGTCCCATGAGAATCTCGTTGAAAGAAAAGGGGTAGGGGCGAAAAAAATGGCGGCAGACGCGCGGCGGGCCTGCGTCCGGTCAGTCCGGCGTGATGTGCTGCTTTTTGATGAGCTGGGCCCATTTTGCGCTATCGGCGCGGATGAAGGCGGCGAACTGCTCGGGCGTGCCGCCAACCACGTCGGCACCCTGGGCGACGATCTTTTCGCGCACTTCGGGCCGGTCCGTGCGCTCATGGTCTCCTCCTCAGGTGTTGCAGCGTTCGGCGCTTCAGCGCTCACCGCGCATGAGGTGCCGCGCGATGGTGAGCTGGTGGATCTGGCTCGTGCCCTCGTACAGCCGGAAAAGGCGCACGTCGCGGTAGAAGCGCGGTACGGAGCCGCCTATGTCCTCGCAGTAGCCCGCGCCGCCGAAAATCTGCACCACGCGGTCGGCGACGCGGCCGGCCATTTCGGAGGCGTAATATTTGCACATCGAGACTTCCATCGTGACGTCCTCGCCACTGTCGCGCTTGCGCGCCGTCTCGAGGATCAGCGCGCGCGCGGCGGATATCTCCACCTTGCAGTCGGCGAGCATCGCCTGCACCAGCTGGAACTCGCCGATCGCCTGGCCGGACTGCTTGCGTGTGCGCGCATGGCGCAGCCCTTCGTCGAGCAGCCGGATCGCCGGCCCGGTGCACAGCGAGGCGAGGTTGATGCGCTGCTTGTTGAGCGACTTCATCACCGCGCGGAATCCCTGGCCGGGGGTGCCGCCGAGCACGGCCGATTTCGGCACCCGGCAGTCGCGGAAGTACACCTCCGACACGGGTGAGCCTTCCTGGCCCATCTTCGTGTGTTCTGGCCCGATAGCGAGTCCCGGCGTATCGCGCTCGATAACGAACGAGGTGGTTCCCGAGCCACCCTTGTTGGCCGGGTCGGTGCGCGTGAGCACCGTGAACAGGTCGGCGATCGGCGCGTTGGTGATGTATCGCTTGGTGCCGTTGATGACATAGCTGTCACCGTCTTCGACCGCGATCGTGGCAAGACCGCCGAGCAGGTCCGACCCGGCGTCCGGTTCGGTGACCGCGAGGCACCCGGTCATCTCGCCGGTGGCCAGGCGCGGCAGGTACTTGCGCTTCTGCTCCTCGGTGCCGTCGTGGATGATCGCTTCGGCGCCGATGCCGGTGTTGGTGCCGCAGCGCGCGCGGTAAGCGACCGCGCATTGCGAGATTTCCATGTTCGCGAGGCACAGCTCTTCGGTGGTCAGGCCCGCCCCGCCATAGGATTCGGGAATGCTCCAGCCGAAAAATCCCAGGCTGCGCATCTGTTCCACGATTTCGGCCGGGATGGCGTTCTCTCGCTCCACCCTTTCCTCGTTCGGGATGGCCACCTCGCGCATGAAAGTGCGGATCTTGTCGAGCAAGCCGGTCATGTGCTTCTGGTCACGGATCATGGGGTTCTCGCCTGGCACTGGCGCGCACGGCCGGGGCCGCCCGCCTGCCGGGAATTGTCAGGGATGAAAGCGCGGCTTGCGCTTTTGCAGGAAGGCGTCGATGCCCTCGGCGGCCTCTTCACCGTGCAAGGCTTCGACAAACAGCGCGCGCTCGAGCTCGAGGTGCTGGCCGTAATCGTGACGCTGCGCCTCGTTGCCCAGCCGCTTGATCCGGCCGATGGCGCGCGTGGCGCCGTTGGCCAGTTCACCGGCGAGCGTAAGCGCCGCGGCGGTCGCGGTCCCGGCCGGGACGCAGCGGTTCACGAGGCCCGCGGCATGCAGCCGCGGTGCGGCTACGCCAACGCCGGTCATCATGAGTTCGCTGGCCAATTGCAGCGGCAGCGAGCGGGCGAGGAAAAACGAACCGTCGCCATCCGGATTGAGCCCGATCTTCACGTAGGCCATCGTGAACATGGCGTTTTCGGCCGCGACGATGAGGTCACATCCCAGGGCGACCGAAAAACCGGCGCCTGCCGCATGGCCTTCGACCGCGGCGATGACGGGTTTTGCGCAGTCCCGCAGGCTGCGCACCAGCTCGTTCAGCTTGGCGACGCGATCGAAATGGTGCTGCGGCGGATTAGTGCGCCGGCTCACGGCCAGCGTGGCGAGGTCGCCACCAGCGCAGAAATGCTCGCCTTCGCCGCGCAGGACCACCGCGCCGATGCCGTCGTCGAAGGACGCAAGGCGAAGCTGGCGCGCCAGTTCCGCGGAGATTTCCTGCTTGATCGCGTTGCGCTGCGCCGGATTACGGATCGAAAGCTGCAGCACGCGACCCGTGCGCACGGCATCCACGCCGAACGCGTCGGTCGCGGCGGCGGCCATCAGTGCATGCCCAGGGCGGCCTCGATATTGCGGACCATCTGCACCAGGCGCGGGCCGATGTCGTCCTCGATCTGGCCCTTCTTGAGCATGAAGGCCGGGATGCTGCAGTTGAATGCCACGATCTCGCCATCGACCGTGCGCCGCATCGGCACGCCCACCGCGTGGATCTCGCGGCGCAGGTCGCCGTAGGACACGCAGAACCCGCGCTCGCGGATTTCCTGCAGGCTCTTGTCGATCTGCGCCCGGTACTTGCGATGCATCTCGGGTTCCTTGACCTTCATCTGGTTCAGCACCGCCTCGCGCTCGGCGGGCGTGCAGGCAGCGAGAAAGGCGCGCCCCACCGAAGCCTGTGCTATGGGGATCGATGTGCCGATGTCGGGGAGCGACGGGGTTCCGCTGGCGGAGCGGCAGCTTTCGACGAACACCACGTTGAGCCGGTCGCGGATGCCCATCGAGACCGAAGCGTTGGCGTGGTCGGCGAGTTCCTTCATGTGCGGGCGGGCGATCTGGCGGGCGCTCATGCTGGCGAGCAGCGGGTAGCCGATGGATAGCACCGCCGAGCCGAGCTGGTATTTACCCAGCCGCATGTTGTGGCGCAGGTAGCCCAGCTTGGTCAGGGTATAGGTCAGGCGCGAGACGGTGGGCTTGGGCAGGCCGGTGCGGACCGAGATCTCCTTGTTGCCCAGCATTGGCTCGAGCGGGGTGAAGCAGCGCAGCACTTCGAGCCCGCGCGCAAGGGTGGTGGCGAACTGGCGGTCGCCTTCATGCTCATAGCTGTACGCTGGCGTTCCAGCCGGCGTGGCAAGCGGTACGTTGGACTCGGGTGCGCCCATGCTCATTTCTCCTTGGTCGGTGCTGCCGGGATGTCCGCGGATGGACCGGGAGTGCATCGATCGCCGCCCGATTCTGGCGTCGGGCTGGCGGGATTCCGGGATAAGCGCGGTGGAAACTCGCAGTCGAAACTGCGGCAGCGGAAAATCTGTTTCGCATAGCGATTGTTCGGCAGGCCCCGCCCTCTGTCAACTTAGTCGTACCGCGTTTCGCATCTCGAAACGATGGATGTAAAAAGCATGCGAATTTTGCATAACGCGAAACAGTGTCGGCCTGCCAAGCCGAGTTGCACCGAATTGGCTACGCTTAGCGCCTTTCCCACCCAGTCACAAAGGGCTTGTCATGGCGACGCCATTGCCTTCGTTGTTCGATCTTTCCGGCCAGGTGGCCGTCGTGACCGGATCCACGCGCGGGATCGGCAAGTCGATCGCCGAGGAACTGGGCCGCGCCGGCGCCAAGGTAATGATTTCGAGCCGCAAGGCCGAAGCTTGCGAGCAGATCCGCGCCGAACTTGCTCAGCAGGGGCTGACCGTGCTGGCGCAACCCTGCAACGTAGGGCGCAAAGAGGAAGTAAGCGCTCTCATCGCGGCGACCACGAAAGCATGGGGCAAAGTCGACATCCTGGTGTGCAACGCAGCGGTCAACCCGTATTACGGACCGCTCGGCGGCCTGTCCGACGAAGCGTTCGACAAGGTGATGAATTCGAATGTGAAGTCCAACCTGTGGCTGACCAACCTCGTGATCCCAGGCATGGCCGAGCGCGGCGGCGGCAGCGTGATCATGGTGGGGTCGATCGCCGGCCTCAAGGCCAACACCATCATCGGCGCCTACGGCATTTCCAAGGCCGCGGACCACATGCTGGTCAAGAACCTGGCCGCGGAATGGGGGCCGAAGAACGTGCGCGTCAACGCGATTGCGCCGGGTCTGGTCAAAACCGATTTCGCCAAGGCCCTTTGGGAGGACGACAAGCTGCGCCGCGCGCGTGAGGAAGCCACGCCCCTGCGCCGTATCGGCGAGCCGCGCGATATAGGTGGTATCGCGGTGTTCCTCGCCTCGCAGGCTGCGGCGTTCATGACCGGCCAGTGCATCGTCGCCGACGGCGGCGTGACCATCATCTGATGGCCGCGAACCGCGCGTACCGCGTTTTCGAGGGCGGCAAGTACGGCACCGGCCGATTTGCCGAGATCGCCGCCGGCGGCCTGGACAGCGGCGATGTGGTGGTCCGCTCCTTCTTTGCAAGCGTCAATTACAAGGACGCCCTCACGGCGCTGGGGCGGGCGAAGATCGTGAACCGCTTTCCTTGCACGGTCGGTATCGACGTCTGCGGCGAGGTGACCGAATCGGGCGACCCGCGCTTCAAGCCCGGCGACATAGTCGTCGCGCATGGGTTCGGCATCGGCGCGGACCATGACGGCGGCTACCAGTACGTCAACCGCTTTCCGGCCGACTGGCTGGTGAAAGTCCCCGCAGGACTCACTCCGTTTGAAACGGCAGCGATCGGCGTGGCGGGGTACACCGCCGCATTGTCGGTCGACCTCATGGAACTCAACGGCCTCGACCCGCGCAAAGGCAAGGTGCTGGTCAATGGTGCAACCGGCGGCGCGGCTTCGGTCGCTATCGACCTCCTCGCCGGGCGGGGCTATGAAGTCGTCGCGCTCTCGGGCAAACCCGAGGCGGCCGACTACCTGCGCTCACTCGGTGCTGCCGAGATCATCGACCGCCACAAACATGAGTTCGGTACCCGGCCGCTCGAGAAACCCCAATGGCAGGGAGCGGTTGATTCGGTCGGCGGGGAGCAGCTCGGCTGGCTCGCGCGCAGCATGCAGATCGATGGCGTGATTGCCGCCTTCGGCAATGCGGGCGGCATCGATTTCAAGGGCAGCGTGCTGCCGTTCATCCTGCGCGGCGTGCGGCTGATCGGCGTCTACGGCAACAGCCCCATGCCATTGCGGCAGCGCATCTGGCAGCGCATCGCCACCGACCTCAAGCCACGCCACCTGCAACGCATCGCGCGCAAGATCCCGTTCGACAACCTGCCGCGCGCATTCGACGACTTGATCGAAGCGAAAGCCGTGGGAAGGATGGTGGTCGACTTCTCCGTCGGCTAGAATTGCCTCAGGGGGTCGCATCCGCGCCCCCCCGTACCCCTCGGTAGCTCCGCACGCAAAAACAGGAAGCACCGTGCCGGTATGGCGCAGCGCCATAGGAGCCCCGCATGGACCTCAATTATTCGAACGAAGAGCTCGCCTTCCGCGACGAAGTGCGCGGCTGGCTGGCCAAGAACCTCCCGGCCGACCTTTCCGAGAAAGTCGGCGGGCACGAGCACCTGTCCAAGGACGACCTCGTGCGCTGGCACAAGATCCTCGCCAAAAAAGGCTGGGTCGCTCCGGCCTGGCCCAAGGAGTGGGGCGGTACCGGCTGGAACGTGGTGCAGCGCTACATCTTCGAGGAAGAGTGCGGCTACGCGGGTACGCCGCCGCTGGTGCCGTTCGGGTTGTCGATGTGCGCGCCGGTGCTGCACAAGTTCGGCAACGAGGTGCAGAAAAAACGCTTCCTGCCGCGCATCTACAACGCCGACGATTTCTGGTGCCAGGGATACTCCGAGCCGGGCTCGGGCTCGGACCTCGCTTCGCTCAAGACCAAGGCCGAGAACAAGGGCGACCACTACCTCGTCAACGGCCAGAAGATCTGGACCACGCTGGGCCACTACGCCGACTGGATCTTCTGCCTCGTGCGCACCGATTCGGGCGCCTCAAAGCGGCAGGAAGGTATTTCGTTCCTGCTCATCGACATGAAGACCCCGGGCGTCACCGTCCGCCCGCTGATCCTCATGGACGGCGGCCACGAGGTGAACGAGGTGTTCTTCGAGGACGTCAAGGTGCCCGGTGAAAACCTCGTGTACGAGGAGAACAAGGGCTGGACCGTGGCCAAGTACCTGCTCGGCCACGAGCGCATGAACACCGGCCGCATCGGCATCTCGAAGCGCGAGCTGGCCAAGCTCAAGGAGTTCGCGGCCACCCAGGTCAAGGACGGCAAGCCGCTTTCCGAAGACGTGCGCTTCACGGACAAGATGTCGCGCGTGGAAATCGAGCTCATGGCGCTCGAGATCACCAACCTGCGGTTCCTCGACCAGATGCGCCGCACCGGCCAGCCGCCGGGAGCCGACGTATCGATGCTCAAGATCAAGGGCACCGAGATCCAGCAGTCGCTCACCGAGCTCATGATGCAGGCGGTCGGGCCGATGGCGCAGCCGTTCCGGGCGCTCGGCGAGGACGAAGGATTCGATGCGTTCGCCGCGTCGCTCGCCCCGCGCTACGCCAACATGAGGAAAACCACCATTTACGCCGGTTCGAACGAAATCCAGCGCAATATCATCTCCAAGATGTCCCTGGGCCTGTAAGGAGACGACCATGAATTTCGATTACAACGAAGAACAGCAACTGCTTGCCGATTCGGTCAAGCGCTTCATCGGCAAGGATTACGGCTTCGAGGCGCGCAAGAAGGTGGTGGCCTCCGACAAGGGCTACAGCGACGCAGCCTGGTCGACTTTCGCCGAGATGGGCCTGCTGGGCCTGCCGGTGTCGCCCGATTACGAAGGCTTCGGCGGCGGCGCCCTCGACATGATGGGTGTGATGGAATCCATCGGCGAGGGCCTCGTGGTCGAGCCCTTCCTCGCCACCGTCCTCGGCGCGCAGTTCGTGGCGCGCGCCGGCAGCGATGCGCAGAAGAAGGCGATCCTGCCGCTCGTGGTGGCGGGCAAGCTCAAGATGGCGTTCGCCCAGACGGAGAAGGGCGCCCGCTACGACCTCGCGCACGTGGCCACCAAGGCGAAGAAATCCGGCGCCGGCTACGTGATCGACGGCGTGAAGGAAGTCGTGGTACACGGCCCTTGCGCGGACAAGATCGTCGTCTCCGCGCGCACTTCGGGCGCGGACACCGACGCCAAGGGCATCAGCGTGTTCCTTGTGGACGCCAAGGCGCCCGGCGTAAGCATGAAAAGCTATCGCACGCTCGACGGGCTGCGCGGCGCCGACATTACCTTCAAAGGCGTTTCGGTTCCCGTCGATGCGATGCTCGGCAAGGAGGGCGAAGGACTCGCGCTCATCGAGGAGGTCGTCGACTACGGCACCGCGCTGATCTGCGCCGAGGCCGTCGGCGCGATCAAGTCGGCCAACGACGCGACGCTCGAATACCTCAAGACGCGCAAGCAGTTCGGCGTGCCCATCGGCGCGTTCCAGGCGCTGCAGCACCGCATGGTCGACATGGTGGTGAGCTACGAGCAGGCCAAGTCGATGGCGTGCCTCGCCTGCGACAAGGCCGATTCCGAGAAGGACGCGGCCGAACGCAAACGCCTCGTGTCGGCGGCCAAGGTGCGGGTGTCTGAAGCCTGCCGGCATGTGAGCCAGGAGTCGATCCAGCTGCACGGCGGCATGGGCATGACCGAGGAGATGAAGGTCAGCCATACGTTCCGTCGCCTCACCATGATCGCGCAGCAGTTCGGCGACATCGACCACCACCTGCAAAGGTTCGCCGGCGCCTGAGCCGCCCCGCGCGCCCGGAGCGTTTCGTTAGGGCGCCCGCAGGCGGGGCAGGTCGGGCGGGGCGTCGATCTCCATCCGCAGCAGCTGGGCGGCCACGATCTTGCCGAGGTTGTCGGTGCGCAGGCTGCGCGCCGCGCCGCCCTGCAACGCGCTGTTGAGCACGATCTTGATGGCGAGCAGGTTGTCCAGCGGCCAGACCTCGACCTGCCCGGTGCAGATGGCGCGGAAGTGCGCGGCCAGTTTCTCGACCGTCACTTCGCGCTTGAGCACCGCATAGGTCGGCGCGTCCCACGCGAACAGGCCGATGTCGGCGCGGTCGGCCTTGTCGCCGCTGCGTGCATGGGCGATCTTCCACAGCGCGATTTTCACTCAACGTCCTCCACGTCGACCGCCACGCGCGGCTCGACCAGCGAGCGTTTTACGAGCGTAGGCCACAGCCCCAGCAACTGCTTGGCGCCCTGGATGCCGTGGAATCCGCCGAGGAAAGGCGGCCCCGACAGCCCCAGCCAGGGAAACAGCCGCCCGAAGCCGTCCGCAGTGCGTTTGTCCGCGGTGCGGATGGTCATGCGCAGGAAACACTCGTTCAACTCGTCGCGGTGGGCGGGGTCGGCATTCGCGCCCAGCAGCGAGTTGTAGCCGATGTACTCGACGTGGGTTTGCTCGACCTCGATGCCGCGTTCGCGCATGAGGCCCTCGACGATGCGGGCGCTTTCCTCGCACTTGAGATAGGCCTCGGGCCACGCGTAGCCAATGACACCGGTGCCCATCCAGCCGTCGTGGTAGCCCGCCACCACTTTCAGGCTGTCGGTACGCGGCGCGCCCGCGGCGCCCGTGACGCGCACCCGGTCGCCGCCTTCGTCCTCGAGTTTCAGCGTGCCCATGTCAAGCACCACGTCGGGCGACATATAGGCGTGCGGGTTATGCACTTCGTAGAGCAGTTGCTGGCGCACGGTGTCGAAAGACACGCGCCCGCCGGTGCCCGGCGCCTTGGTGATGACCGCCGAGCCGTCCTCGCTTACCTCGGCGATCGCATAGCCCAGGTGCAGGAAATCCGGAATGCGCTGCCACTCGCCGGCCGCACCGAAGTTTCCGCCGCTCGCCTGGCCTGAGCATTCGAGCAGGTGCCCGACCGTGAGGCCTTGCGCAAGGCGGTCCCAGTCGTCCCAGCGCCAGCCGAATTCGTGCGCGAGCGGCCCGAGGAACAGCGCCGCATCGGCCACCCGGCCGGTGACTACGATGTCGGCGCCGCGCTCGAGCGCCTCGGCGATCGGCTGGGCGCCCAGATAGGCATTGGCGAACAGGAGGCGGTCGCGCACGCTGGCGAGGTCTGCGCCGGTGTCGAGGTGGGCGAGCGATTCGCCCGCGGAGAGCAGTTCGTCGATGCGTTCGGTAAGCGAGTCGCCCGAGACCGTGGCAATCCTCGCCTTCCATCCCCTGGCATGGAACGCTCGGGCGATGGCCTCGCGCGCGCCGTGCGGGTTGAGGCCGCCGGCGTTGAGCACGAATTTGACGCCGTGCCGTGCGGCGACGGGCCACAGGTCCGTGAGCATGGGAACGACGTCGCGCGCGTATCCAGCGGCGGGGTCCTTCTGGCGGTCTTTCTGCAGGATCGCGAGGGTGAGCTCGGCGAGGTGGTCCGAGCCGATGTACTTCACTCCGCCGCGCTCGATGGAGGCGTGCACCGCGCGCCACGAGTCGCCGTAGAAGCCCAGCCCCGCGCCGACGCGAACGGTTTTCATGTCCGATGGTTGTTGCGCATGGCAGTGTGAAGGGGCTGCGGGCCAGTCTAGGGTGCACCATTGCGAAATGCAATTGGCCCTCGCAACGGCTTGGTAGAATCCGCCGCGGAGGTGGGGGAGTGCTCAACCAGTTGCTGCAATTGTCGGTGGCCGGCGTGGCGCAGGGCTGTGTGTACGCCCTCGTGGCTTTGGGCTTTGTGCTCATCTACAAGGCCACCGAGACGGTCAACTTCGCCCAAGGCGACCTCATGATGCTGGGCGCCTTCTTCGCGCTCACGGCCAGCGTGACCTTGGGCTGGCCATACTGGGCGACGATCCTGTTCGCGCTGTCCGTCATGGCGGTGGTCGGCATGCTGCTCGAGCGGCTCGTGCTGCGTCCGGTGCTCGGCCAGCCGGCCTTCACGGTGGTCATGATCACCATCGGCGTGGGCTATGTGCTGCGCGGCGTGGTCACCATGGTGCCCGGCTGGGGGACCGATACCTACACCCTGCCGACGCCGTTCTCGGAAGGGGTGGTGCGGCTCGGGCAGGTGATTTTCTCGGTACAGCAGCTGGCGGTCATCGGCATGACCACGGCCCTGTGCATCGTGCTGTACGTGTTCTTCCGATTCGCCAAGCTCGGCGTGGCCATGCAGGCGACTTCGCAGAACCAGCTCGCGGCCGCCTACATGGGCATCCCGGTGCGCCGCGTGAACATGCTCGTCTGGGGGCTTTCGGCGAGTGTCGCTGCGTTTGCCGGCATCCTGCTCGCGCCGGTGACCTTCGTGCACTCGAACATGGGCTTCATCGGCCTCAAGGCGTTTCCCGCCGCCGTGGTGGGGGGCTTTGGCAGCGTGCCCGGCGCCATCGTCGGCGGCCTCATCATCGGGCTGGTGGAAGCGCTGGCCGGGTTCTACCTGCCCGAAGGCTTCAAGGACGTCGCCGCCTACGTCGTCGTCCTCGTGGTGCTGCTCTTCAAGCCCTCCGGGATCTTCGGCGAGACGGCCAGGAAAAAGGTCTAGCGCATGCGATTCATCTTCAAGACGCGCTACGAGCAGGACATCGCCCTGTTCAGCCATCCGGGGCAGGTGTTCTGGTACGGGCTGCTCCTCGCCGTCCTGCTTGCGCTGCCCTTGGGCCTGGACGAGTACGTGATGTCGCAGCTGCATTTCGTGCTCATCTACGCGATCGTCGGCCTCGGCCTCATGTTGCTGGTGGGGTTCACCGGCCAGATTTCGCTCGGCCATGCGGCCTTCCTTGCGGTGGGCGCCTATACCGAGGCGCTCATGCAGGCGCGGGGCGTGCCGTTCTTCGTGTCGCTGCCGAGCGCCGCGCTGCTTTCGGCCGCGCTGGGTCTCGTCGTCGGCCTGCCCGCGCTGCGCCTCAAGGGCATCTACCTCGCCATCGCGACACTCGCGTTCAACGTCATCGTCGAGGAAGTCATCACGCGCTGGGAAAGCCTTACGGGCGGCAACTCGGGCCAGCACCTCAAGCCCATCGTGCTCTTCGGCGTGCCCCTCGGGGGCGACGCGGCGTTCTACTACCTGTGCCTTGCGCTCACGGTGCTCTCGTTGCTCGCGTTGTTGAACCTGCTGCGCTCGCCAACGGGGCGGGCGTTCGTCGCGATCCGCGATTCCGAGATCTCGGCCAGCTGCATGGGCGTCAACCTCGCCAAGTACAAGACGCTCTCATTTGCCATTTCGGCGGCGCTGACCGGCATCGGTGGCGCGCTCTACGCGCACAAGGTGACCTTCATCTCGCCCGAGCAGTTCACCCTGCTGCAGTCGATCGAACTGGTCACCATCGTGATCCTCGGCGGGATCGGCTCGCTGCACGGCGCGGTGCTCGGCGCCGCGTTCCTGATCGTGCTGCCGCAGCTCATCGCGGTGGCCAAGGACTACCTGCCCGGCAACGTCGGTGGCTCGGGGTTGCAGGCGGTGGTTTTCGGGCTGGTGCTCATCGGCTTCATTGTGTTCGAGCCGCTCGGGCTGTATGGCCGCTGGCTCAAGGTGCGCACCTGGTTCGAGCTGTTCCCGTTCTATCGCAAGGGCATGTTCCGGCGCCAGAAGAGCTACATGAAATCGGAGCGCCTGCGGTGAGCTTCTTCCGGGTGGAGAACCTCGGCATCCGCTTCGGCGGGGTGGTCGCCGTCGACGACGTGTCGTTCGAAGTCGGGCGAGGCGAGGTGTACACCATCATCGGCCCCAACGGCGCCGGCAAGACCACCATCTTCAACCTGATCGGCCTCATCTACGCGGCCAGCAGCGGGCGCATCCTGTTCGAGGAGCGCGACCTCACCGGCCTTGCCCAGCACCGCGTCGCCGAGCTCGGCATCGCACGCACGTTCCAGAACATCGAGCTGTTCGAGCACGCCACCGTGCTGCAGAACCTGCTGATCGGCCGCCACCGCCATCGCACCACTTCGCTGTGGCAGGAACTGCTGTTCACCGGTGCCGTGCGCCGCGCCGAGGTGGCCCAGCGCGAAGCGGTTGAGAGGGTGATCGACTTCCTCGACCTCGCCCACCATCGCGACAGCATGGTGGGGGGCCTGCCCTACGGCGTACGCAAGGTGATCGAGCTGGGCCGGGCGCTCGCCTCCGAGCCGCGCTTGCTCCTGCTCGACGAACCTTCCTCCGGGCTCAACCCCGAGGAGACCGACGAAATGGCGTTCTGGATCGAGGACATCCAGAAGGGGCTCGGCATCACCGTGCTGATGGTCGAGCACGACATGAACCTTGTCTCGCGCGTGTCCGACCGCGTGCTCGCGCTGAGTGAAGGCCGGGTGATCGCCGAGGGCACGCCCGGCGAGGTGCAGTCGCACCCGGCGGTGATCGAGGCTTATCTCGGCGGCGCCACGGCATGAGCGCTGTCATCCCGGTGCTCGAACTGGCCAACGTGGAGTCGAGCTACGGGCCCGTGCAGGCGCTGCGCGGCGTAACCCTCACGGTGGAGGAGGGCAGGATCGTGACTGTGCTCGGCGCCAACGGGGCGGGCAAGTCCACCATCCTCAAGACCATCTCCGGCATCATCGACCCGAGCAAGGGGCAGGTGCGCTTGCGTGGCGCGGAGATCCAGGGCCTGGCGCCCGATCGCATCGTGCGTGCCGGCATCGGCCACGTCCCCGAGGGGCGCGAGGTGTTTCCGCTCCTGTCGATCGAGGACAACCTGCGCATGGGGGCCTATACGCGCAAGGACCCCGACGGCGTGGCGAAGGACATGGAAACCGTCTACGGCTACTTCCCCATCCTGCAGGAGCGTGCCAGGCAGGAGGCGGGGCAGCTCTCGGGCGGCCAGCAGCAGATGCTCGCCATCGCGCGCGCGCTGCTCTCGCGGCCGACCGTGATCCTCATGGACGAGCCCAGCCTCGGCCTGTCGCCCAAGCTCACCGCCGAGATCTTCCGCATCATCGTGCGCATCAACCGCGAGCGCGGCACCACCATCCTGTTGGTGGAGCAGAATGCGCACATGGCGCTCGCCACCGCGGATTACGGCTACGTGCTCGAGGCCGGCCGCATCGTGATGGAGGACACCTGCAAGCGCCTGGCCGAGAAAGAGGACATCCGCGAGTTCTATCTCGGCATCAAGGAAGCCGGCGTGCGTGGCCATCGGCGCTGGAAGAAAAAGAAGCAATGGAGGTGAGCCCGCCATGGAACCGGTAAACGTTGCGCAGATGTTCTGCCAAGGCGTGGCCGAGCGCGGCCCGCAGGTGATCCTGCGCCAGAAGGAGTTCGGCATCTGGCGCGCGGTGACCTGGACGGAGCTCGGGCACGTCGCGCGCGAAGTGGGCATGGGCCTCGCCGCGCTCGGGTTCGAGCCGGGCGAGACCGCGTCGATCCAGGCCAACACCAACCGCGAATGGGTGTACGCGGACCTCGGCATCCTGTGCGCCGGCGGCGTGTCGAATGGGATCTACCCCACCGACGCCGCCGCGCAGACCGAGTACCTGATGACCGACTCGCGCTCGGTGTACCTGTTTGTCGAGGACGAGGAGCAGCTCGACAAGGCGCTGGAAGTGCGCGACCGGCTGCCGGAGCTGCGCAGGATCATCGTGTTCGACATGGACGGCCTGCGCGACCTGGACGACTCGCAGGTCATGAGCCTTACCCAGTTGCGCGCGCTGGGGGCCGACCACGACGCGCGCCATCCCGGCGAGTGGGAAAAGCGGGTCGATGCTCGCGGCGCAGCCGACCTCGCCATCCTGGTCTACACCTCGGGTACCACGGGCAAGCCCAAGGGCGCGATGATTTCGCACGACAACATCCTCGCCACGGTGAAGGGCTACCAGGAGGCCTTCCCGCAGGGGCCCAGCGATGAGCGCATGGCGTTCCTGCCGCTGTGCCATATCGCCGAGCGGCTGGGCGGCGAATACCACGCGCTGTATTCAGGCGCGGTGCTCAATTTCGTCGAGAACCCCGAGACCGTGCCCGAGAACGTGCGCGAGATCGCGCCCACCGTGTTCACCGCCGTGCCGCGCATCTGGGAAAAATTCTATTCGGCGGTATTGATCCGCCTCAAGGAGGCCGGCGCGTTCCAGCAATGGGCCTACTCCGTGGCAATCGGGATCGGCCGCGAGGTCGCGCAACGGCGCGAGGAGCGCAAGCCCATTCCAGTCCTTCTCGCGGCCAGGTTCTGGGTTGCGCGCACGCTGGTGCTCAACAACATCCGCAGGGCCATCGGCGTGCATCGCGCGCGCGTGCTGATCACCGGCGCGGCGCCCATCTCGCCCGACCTCGTGCGCTGGTACATGGCGCTCGGCCTCGAGATGGTCGAGGTCTGGGGCCAGACCGAATCGTGCGGAGCGATCACCTCCAACATCGCCGGCAAGCTCAAGCCCGGCTCGATCGGGCCGCGCATGCGCCATGCCGAGGTCGATGTATCCGAGGACGGCGAGCTGATCGCGCGCGGCAAGTCGATTTTCATGGGCTACCTCAACCAGCCCGAGAAGACCGCCGAGACGCTTCGCGGCGGATGGCTGCGCACGGGCGACGTCGGCCGCGTCGACGAGGAAGGGTATTTCTACATCACCGACCGCATGAAGGACATCATCATCACCGCCGGTGGCAAGAACGTCACCCCGTCGGAGTTCGAGAACCAGCTCAAGTTCTCGCCCTACATCACCGACGCGGTGGTGATCGGCGACCGCCGGCCCTACCTCGTGGCGCTGGTCATGATCGACCACGAGAACGTCGAGATGTACGCCCAGGACCAGGCGATCCCGTTCTCCAATTACGCCAGCCTGTGCCGCCGGCCCGAGATCCAGGCCCTCATCCAGGCCGAGATAGACCGCGCCAACAAGGCGTTTGCGCGGGTCGAGCAGGTGAAGAAATTCCGCCTCATCGAGGCCAAGCTCACCGCCGAGGACGAGGAGCTCACCCCGACAATGAAGCTCAAACGCAAGCTGGTAAACGAGAAGTACCGCGCCCTCATCGAGGAGATGTATGCGCGGGAGGCGGCGTGAACGCCGCGCCCGGTGATACAGTAGTCCCGCAAAACACGAGGAGGAGTACCCCATGAAAAATACCAAAATTGCATTGGCAGGACTGGCGGTGGCTGCGCTTGGCGCGGCATCGCTCGCGTTCGCGCAGACGCAGGGCGTGTCCAAGTCGGAGATCGTGATCGGCACCGAGCAGGACCTGTCCGGGCCCATCGTCGCATTCTCCAAGCAGGTCAAGAACGGCATGGAAATGCGCGTCGACGAGATCAATGCCGCGGGCGGCATCCACGGGCGCAAGCTGAAGCTCATCGTCGAAGACCATGGCTACGACCCCAAGAAAGCCGTCCTCGCCACCCAGAAGCTGGTGCAGAAAGACAAGATCTTCGCGATGGTGGGCCTGATCGGCACGCCCACGGCGCTGGCCGCGATGCCGATCCTGTTCGACAAGAATGTGCCCAACCTCTTCCCGATCACCGCGGCGCGCGAGATGTACGAGCCGCTGCACCGGCTTAAATATTCGTTTGCCGCTACTTACTACGACCAGATGCGCGCCGGGGTCAAGCACATGGTCAAGGCCAAGGGTTACAAGAAAGTATGCGCGATGTACCAGGACGACGATTTCGGGCTCGAGGTGCTGCGCGGCGCCGAAGCCGGGCTCAAGGAGATCAACCTGCCCCTGGCCGAACGAACCACCTACAAGCGCGGCGCGACCGACTTCTCCTCGCAGATCGCGAAGATGAAGGACGCAGGCTGCGATTTCGTCGTGCTTGGGACCATCATCCGCGAGACCCTCGGCGCCATCGGCACCGCACGCAAGCTCGGCTGGAACGTCGACTTCATGGGTTCGTCCGCGGCCTATACCGATCTCATCCACAAGCTCGGCGGCCCGGCCATGAACGGGTTCTATGCCACCAACACGGTCAACAACCCGTACATGGACGATGCGTCCAAGAACGTGCGCGACTGGGCGGTCAAGTACAAGGACAAGTACAAGGAAGACCCGGCGGTGTTCTCGGTGTACGGCTACCAGATCATCGACCTGTTTGCCCGCATCGCCGACAAGGCGGGCCCCACCCTGACAACCGATACGTTCATCAACACGCTGGAGAAGTTCAGCGTGCCGCGCGACATGTTCGGCGCCGACGAAATGTCGTTCACCAAGACCAAGCACCTGGGCTCGAACCGGGCGCGCCTGTCGCAGATCGTGAACGGCAAGTGGACCCCGATCACCGACTACATCACCGAGTGACCGGGGCGCGCGGCCTTGGTTGACGAGCGCGATGGCAGTCCAGGCTTGCGCGGGCTGGCCGCTGTCATTGCGCTCGGGCTCGTCTTGGCGCTGCCGGGCTGCGCGGCGGTGACCAGCGGGCTGGCGGCGGACCGCGACCTGTACCTGTTCGAGGCGAAAATGCACGACGTCGATTTCGGCATGAACAAGGCGCGCGTGCAGCAGGTCATGGGCCCGCCGCGCAACCGCGTATACGAGGGCAGCCAGGAAGCGTGGCTATGGTGCCAGACCTCGAACAGCCCCAAGTTCGCCGACCTTTACCTCACGGTGTACTTCCACAACGGCCAGGTGGCGGGTATCCACACCTACGGCAACCGCGCCGATGGCACCTGCGAGAATTTCTTCCGGCGGGTCGAATGGCTGCCCGACCCGGAGAAAGCCAAGGCGGCCCGCCAGCGCCGGCGGGAGTAGGGAGAACGGGCCTTGCGCCAGAGTCCGCCGTACCGCATCGTTTTCGTCTGCACCGGCAACATCTTTCGCAGCCTCACCGCCGACGTGGCGCTGCGCGCGCTGCTCGAGGGCAACGAAGCCGTGCATGTCTCTTCGGCAGGCACACACGACTATCCCCACGTGGTGCGGCCCTATACGCAGGGCTACCTGTACTCGAAGGGCTACGACGTGCGCAGCCACAACAGGCGCACGCTGACGCAGGCAATCGTCGACGAGTCGCACCTCGTCATCCCGATGAGCACCGACCACCAGGCGGTGCTGCGCGAACGCTTCGGCCGCGATGCGCCGCTGTTCCTCGATGCGTGCGGCGAGGCCGCCGAGTGGCTGCCCGACATCGAGGACGTGATTCCCGATTACCGCACCAACCGCAACGCGGTCGAGGCGCACGTGCGCCACACCGTGGACCGCATCGTCGCGCTGGCCCCGCAGCTCGCGCGCAACCTCGAGGCGCTCATGGACCGTTACCCTTGATGCAGAATCTCGAACTTTCTATTTCGCGGACTCAAGCGCTGCGCGGCTCTCCAGCCTTTTTTGTGCTGGTACCGGTACATTTCTAGTCGCGCGCCCTGATCCGCAGGGCACGCAGCATAAGGTGAAGCACCCCACTTTTTGAGGAGAATCGCATGGGCAGGCTCGATGGAAAACGCGCGATCGTCACCGGCGCGGGCAGCGGCATCGGTCGCGCCAGCGCCTTGCTGTTCGCGCGCGAGGGCGCCGCGGTCCTGGCCGTGGACAAGACTGCGGACGCGGTGCAGGAGACCGTCGCGCAGATCGCGGCGGCGGGCGGCAGGGCGGCGGCGATGTTGGCCGACGCGGGCAACGAGGCCGACGTCGAGGCCTACGTGCAGCGCGCGCTGGCGGAGTTCGGCGGCCTCGACGTCGTATATGCCAACGCGGGCATCAGCGGGGGCCTGGTGCCGTTGTTCGAGCAGACCGTCGAGCACTGGCAGGAGATCCTGCGCGTCAACCTCATCGGCCCGTTCCTCGCCATCAAGCACGCCGGCCGGCACATGGTGGCGCAGAAAGCGGGTTCGATCGTTTGCACGGCCTCGGTCGCGGGCCTGCGCGCCAACGCCGGCGGCAACCCCTACAGCGCCAGCAAGGCCGGCGTCATCAGCCTCGTGCAGACGGCGGCGAATTCCTTTTACGCCAGCGGCGTGCGCGTCAACGCGATCTGCCCCGGCCTGATCGAAACCGGCATGACCAAACCGATCTTCGATTTCGCCCGGGAGCGCGGCAGCGCTGCCAGGATCGGCCAGCTCAACCCGATGAACCGCTTCGGCGAGCCGCACGAGATCGCGGCGCTGGCGGCTTTTCTCGCGAGCGACGAAGCCTCGTATGTGAATGGCCAGGCCATCGCGGTCGATGGCGGGCTGTCGGCCACGCATCCTTTCCGGCGGCCGCGGCCCTGACATTACGCCCGGCCTGGAATTTACTCGCGCCGCCCCGCCTCCGTGGGCCTCACGGCGCGGTCTTGCGGCGCGGTCGGCTTATTGGCTGAACTCCGCCACTCCATGCGTGATCGCAAGATCGTCTCTCGGGGTGCGCACCGCAAACTGCCAGACCCCGGCTTCGCCTGCCTGCGGCGCGAACTCGAGCTCCAGCCGATCGCCGGGCAGCACGATGGCCTTGAACCGTCCCGCCAGGCGGCGCAGCCGCTTCGGCTGCCCCCCGCCGACGGCGTGGATGAGGGCCTGCCCGGTCAGCGCCCAGGTGCAGGTGCCGTGCAGCAGGATGCCCGGCAGGCCGATGGCACGCGCGGCGGCGCGCTCGGTGTGGATCGGGTTCCAGATCGCGGCGCATTCGGAATAGCGGTGGGCGAGGCCCGTCGATGTGGCGATGTCCAGGCGCTGCGGCGCGGCTCCGGTCACACCCGCATCCGGCCGCAGCGCCGGCGGCTCCTCCCCCTGCGCTGCGGGCCCGTCGAGTGAGTCGCGCAGGAACATCGCCGCGGTCCATGTGGTGACGATCGGATCATCGGTGGCCGCGTCGCTGATGTCGACGCGGCTCGTGACCAGCACACCGGCGCTGGTCTGACGCACCTGCGCGATGCGCGCCTGGGTGCGCAATGCGTCGCCCGACCGGATCATTCGATGGAAGCGTGAATCCTGCAGCACGTGCACCGCGCCGCGCGGGGCATCGGGCGTACGCCCGATAGCGGCGAGGTAAGCCGGTCCGCTGACCACCGGCCATTCGAGCGAGACACAAAAGGCCGGGTGTCCCCAGACCCCCGGCACGACACGATGCGCGCCCGGCTCGCCGCGCGAGTCCGGGGACAACGCCTGCAGGTCGTCGAAATAGGCTTCATCCTCGGCGCCGATGCCGGCTGCATACGCCATGAGGCGCCTTGTAGTGATGCTGTCCTCTCGGAATCCGGCGTCGCGTCCTGCGGCGGTGGCTGCGATGGTCATGGCGTTCCCTGATGTGAACTTGGTGAAGGGGTTGAGGCGGATTCGAACTCGAGCAGCAGCTGGCCGGGGGAGACCTGTGCGCCTTGCGCGACGTGCACGGCGCGCACGCTGAGCGCGACGGGGGCGGCGAGCGTGTGCTCCATCTTCATCGCTTCGAGCACCACCAGCGCCGCGCCCGCGGCGACTGTGTCGCCGGACTTGACCGCCACGTGGGCAACCTTGCCGTTCATCGGAGCCGCGAGGCGCCCGTCGGCGGCACCGGTAGCGGCGCGTGCGGGAGGGTCCATCGACGTGTCGCGCCAGGACTGGGAGATCCCATCCAGCAGGAAATGCAGGGTCCCGCCATCGCGGATGTGCGGGATGTCCTGGGCCGTCACGGCTGCATCGGCCGCATCGACGGGAGGCAAATTGCTCCAGCACGCCCATTCGCCGAAACCCGCCGCCGCGGCGCGGCTGCGGGCATAGAGCGAGCGCGCTACTCCGATCACCCTGGCATCGGGCTGGGGCGCGTGCCATCCCCCGAATCGCTGGGCGAGGAGCGCGGTGGTGGCTTCGCCCGCGGCAAAGGTCGCGTCACGCAACACGGCGGCGAGAAAGGCGGCATTGTTCGGCACTCCGAGCGCCACCACGCCATCGAGCGCTGCAGCGAGCTTTTCGCGTGCCGCGTCACGCGTGGCGCCGTGCGCGATGACCTTGGCGATAATCGAGTCGTACTCGGGCGGGATTCTTGCGCCGTCTTCCAACGCATGATCGACGCGAACGCCTTCGGGCGCGCGCCACAAGGCAATGGTGCCCGCCTGCGGCAGGAATCCCTGTACGGGATCTTCCGCGCACAGGCGGGCCTCGATCGCATGGCCGTCGAAGCGCACGTCGCCTTGGGCAAAGCACAGCTTTTCGCCCGCCGCCACGCGCAATTGCCATTCCACGAGGTCGAGGCCCGTGACCATTTCGGTGACCGGATGCTCCACCTGCAGGCGGGTGTTCATTTCCATGAACCAGAAATTGCGCTGGCCGTCGACGAGGCACTCCACCGTGCCCGCGCCGGTGTAGCCGACCGCCCGCGCGACGCTGATCGCCGCTTCGCCAAGCCGCGCGCGCAACTTCGCATCCACGCACGGCGAAGGGGTTTCCTCGATGAGCTTCTGGTGGCGACGCTGCACCGAACAGTCGCGCTCGCCCAGTTGGACGATGCTGCCGTGGCCATCGGCCAGAAGCTGCACCTCGACATGACGCGGCGACTCGACCGCGCGCTCGAGAATCACGCGCGCGTCGCCGAACGCTGCAAGCGCCTCGGAGCGCGCGGTGGCGAGCAGCGGCGCGAGTTCGGCGGGCTCGCGCACCAGCCGCATACCGCGCCCGCCGCCGCCCGCCACGGCCTTGATCATCACCGGGTAGTCGATGGGGCCGCCGGGCTCGAAGCCTTCGAGCACCGGCACCCCGGCCGCGTGGGCGAGGCGCTTTGCGTTGGCCTTGTCGCCCATCGCGCGCATCGCCGCGGCCGAGGGCCCGACCCACGCCAGCCCCGCATCGAGCACCGCCTGCGCGAACGCCGCATTCTCGGCGAGGAACCCGTAGCCGGGGTGCACGGCCTGCGCCCCGCTTTTATGCGCCGCTTCGATGATCGCAGCGATGTTGAGGTACGACTCGCGCGCGGCCGCCGGCCCGATGCAGTACGCAGCGTCGGCTTCACGCATATGCCGCGCACCCCGGTCGGCCTCCGAATACACTGCGATGCACTGCAGGCCCATGCGGCGCGCCGTGCGAAAAATGCGCAGCGCGATTTCGCCCCGGTTGGCGACCAGAAGGGAAAGGAACATCCGCTTACTTCCTTGGCAAGATGCCCATGTACTTGCAGATGATGCCGAGCATGACCTCGTCGGCGCCGCCGCCGATCGAGCCCAGCCGCCCGTCGCGATACGACCTCGACACCGGGTTGTCCCAGGTGAAGCCCATGCCGCCCCAGTACTGCAGGCAAGCATCGGACACCTCGCGGCGCAGGCGCCCGGCCTTGAGCTTGGCCATCGAGGCGAGCTCGGTCACGTCCTGCCCCGTGATGTACAGCTCGCAGGCACGGTAGGTGAGCGCGCGCAGCGCCTCGACCTCGGTCTTGAGTTCGGCCAGCCGGTAGTGCACATACTGGAAATCGAGCACCGCCTGGCCGAAGATCCGGCGCTCGCGGATGTAGTCGATCGTCTCGCCGATGTTGCGCGTGAGGCCTTGTACGGTGCTGGCCGCAGCCCACAGGCGCTCCTCCTGGAACTGCATCATCTGGTAGGTGAAGCCCATGCCTTCCTCGCCGATGCGATTCCTCTGCGGCACGCGCACGTTGTCGAAGTGGATCAGGCCGGTGTCCGAGGACATCATGCCGATCTTGTCGATCTTCGACTTGGCGATGCCCGGGCTGTCCATCGGCACGCAGATGAGGGTCTTGGTCTTGTGCGGCGCGCCCTCGGAGGTGTTGGCGAGCAGGCACATCCAGTCGGCCTGCAGGCTGTTGGTGATCCACATCTTCGAGCCGTTGATGACGTAGTCGCCGCCGTCCTTTTTGGCAAATGTACGGATGCCGGCCACGTCGGACCCGGCGCCCGGCTCCGACACGCCGATGCACGCGACGAAGTCGCCCGCGATCGAGGGGGCGAGGAATTCGCGCCGCAATTCGTCCGAGCCGAAGCGTGCGAGCGCGGGGGTGGCCATGTCGGTCTGCACGCCGATCGCCATCGGCACGCCGCCGCACTTGATGTGGCCGAGGGTCTCGGCCATCACCATCGCATAGCTGTAATCGAGACCGGCGCCGCCGTAGGCCTCGGGCTTGGTCAGGCCGAGCAGGCCGAGGTCGCCCAGCTTCCTGAACACCTCGTGCGCGGGGAACTGCTCGGCTTTCTCCCACGCATCGACGTGCGGGTTGATCTCGTTGTCGATCACGCGCTTCAGCGTGCGGCGGATCTCTTCGTGCTCATGCGTGAACTGCATGGATTCTCCTAGGGGCGCGCTACGCCGAACTGGACCGGGCGCAGCGTGCGGGTGTCGCCGTCGTTGCAGATGGACAGCGCGAACCCGAGCACGTTGCGCGTGTCGCGCGGGTCGATGATGCCGTCGTCGAGCATAAGTCCCGAGGTGACGAAGGCGCTCGACTGGCTGTCGAAATTCGCCACGATCTTCCTTTGCAGCGCGTCGATGGCAACGTGGTCGGGCTCCTGGCCTTTGCGCCGCGCGCCGGCTTCCATCACGTTGGCCATCGTGAGCGCGGCCTGCTCGGCGCCCATGACGGCGGTCTGCGTGTTGGGCCACGAGAACAGGAAGCGCGGCGCGTAGCCGCGCCCGCACATGCCGTAGTTGCCCGCCCCGAACGAGGCGCCGCACATGAGGGTGAGCTGGGGCACGTTGGCGTTCGCCACCGCCTGGATCATCTTGGAGCCGTGCTTGATCATGCCGGCCTCCTCGGAGGCGCGGCCGACGATGTAGCCGGTGGTGTTCTGCAGGTATACGAGGGGCAATCCGGCTTGGCAGCAGGCCTGGATGAAGTGGGTAGCCTTGGTGGCGCCGGCCGGGTCGAGCGGGCCGTTGTTGGTGACGATGCCCACCGGCATGCCCTGCACCGCGGCATGGCCGCATACCGTGGCCGCGCCGTAGTCGGGCTTGAAATCGAGGAAGTCCGAGTCATCGGCGAATCGCGCCACCACTTCACGCATGTCCACGGGTTTGCGGTAGTCCTCGGGCATGACCCCGAGCAGTTCGTCGCTGGCGTAGCGCGGCGGCTTGCCGGCGGGCAGCGTGGCGGCTTTCCAGCCCAGGTGCCCAAGCACTTCGCGCGCGTAGCGGATGCCGTCGGCGTCGTCCTCGGCGAGGTATTCGCCCAACCCCGTCACATGGGTATGCATGAGCGCGCCGCCGAGCTCCTCGTCGGTGGCGATCTCGCCCGTGGCCGCCTTGAGCAGCGGCGGACCGGCAAGAAAAGCCTTGGCGCGTCCGCGCACCATGATCACGTAGTCCGACAGGCCCGGCATGTAGGCGCCGCCCGCGGTCGATGAGCCGTGCACCACCGTCACCACCGGGAGGCCGGCCGCCGAGAGTCGCGCAAGGTTACGGAAGATCGCGCCGCCGTGGATGAATCCCTCTACGCGGTACTTGAGCAGGTTGGCGCCGGCCGACTCCACCAGGTGCACGAACGGCAGCTTGTTCTCCAGCGCGAGATCCTGTGCGCGCAGCAGCTTCTCGCGTCCCATGGCCTGGATCGCGCCGGCGTCGATGCCCGAGTCGCTCGCCACGACCATTGCGCGCACGCCATTGACATAGCCGATGCCTGACAGCATGCCGCCGCCGGGGATCGATTTTTCCGGGTCGGGCTGGTCGCGGCAGTACCCCGCAATCGATGCCAGTTCGAGCCACGGCGCGCCCGGATCGAGCAGGCGCGCGATGCGCTCGCGCGGCAGCAATTGGCCGCGCTTGTCGAACAGCGGTTTGGCGCGCGCCGATGCATCGCGCGCGCGTGTTTCGAGAGCGCGCAGCGTCCCCACCAGCTCGAGCATGCGCGCCCGGTTGCGCCGGAAGGCTTCGCCCGCAACGTCGAGCTTCGAGGCGATCGCTGGCATCAGTCGCGCAGGATGCGGGGCCTGAAGTCCGTTTGAAACAGGGGCGCGGGAGTTGTTTTCATTGGCAAAGCGGTGGCTTGGTCAGTCTCCCCCAATGCTCTATGATTCGTCAAATCCCCCCGCAGGTCCCGACTTTCGCGAGCATTCCGCCATGATTCCGCGCACCCTGTTCGGCCCCGAGCACGAAACCTTTCGCGACAGCGTGCGTCGTTTCATGGACGCCGAGGTCAAGCCGAACGACGAGCGCTGGCAGGAGCAAGGCTTCGCCGACCGCGACGTGTGGAAGAAAGCCGGCGCGAACGGCTTCCTGTGCGCGAGCATGCCGGAAGAGTACGGTGGCTCGGGCGCCGACAAGCTCTACAGCATCATCCTCATCGAGGAGCAGGCGCGCGCCAACAACTCTACCCTCGGCTTCGGGCTGCATTCGGAGATCGTCGCGCCCTACCTCAACCGCTATGGCAGCCCGGTGCTGAAGAAAAAGTACCTGCCCAGGATGGCGGCGGGCGAGTGGATAGGCGCGATCGCCATGAGCGAGCCCGGCGCGGGCTCCGACCTGCAGTCGGTCAAGACCAGCGCGATCCGCAAGGGCGACAAATACATCGTCAACGGGTCGAAGACCTTCATCACCAACGGCTGGAATGCCGACCTCGTGATCGTGGTGGCCAAGACCGATCCGTCCAAGGGCGCCAAGGGCACCAGCCTGGTGGTGGTCGATACGGGCATGAAGGGTTTCAGCAAGGGCCGGCGGCTCAAGAAGATGGGCCTCAAGGGGCAGGACACGGCCGAGCTCTTCTTCGACAACGTCGAGGTCCCGGCCGAGAACCTGCTCGGCGAGGAAGGTAGTGGCTTCATCTACCTCATGCAGGAACTGCCGTGGGAGCGCATGCAGATCGCCATCGGCGCGGTGTCCAAGACCGAGGCCGCGATCGAATGGACCAAGGACTACGTGCGCGAGCGAAAGGCATTCGGCAAGACGGTGGCGAGTTTCCAGAACACCCGCTTCAAGCTGGCCGAGTGCGCCACCGAAACGCAGGTGGCCCGCGTGTTCGTGGACAAGTGCATCGAGCTGCTGCTCGAAGGCAAGCTCGACGCGGCCACCGCGGCGATGGCCAAGTACTGGGTCAGCGACCTCGAGTGCAAGGTCATCGACGAGTGCCTGCAACTGCACGGCGGTTATGGGTTCATGTGGGAGTTCCCGATCGCGCGCGCCTACGTCGATGCGCGCGTGCAGCGCATCTACGGCGGAACCAACGAAATCATGAAGGAAGTCATTTCCCGGTCGATCGGCCTGGGCGAGATCAAGTAGGGCCGCAACGGCAGGCCCATTCGAGGAGACAGCCATGGCAGAGGCATTCATCTATTCGGCATTGCGCACCCCGCGCGGCAAGGGCAAGCGCGACGGCTCGCTGCACGAGGTCAAGCCGATCACGCTGCTGACCGGCATCCTGCGCGAACTTCAGTCGCGCCACGACCTCGATACCTCGCAGGTCGACGACGTGGTGATGGGCTGCGTGACGCCCGTGGGCGAGCAGGGCTCGTGCATCGCCAAGACCGCGGCCCTCGCGGCGGGCTGGGATTTCCGCGCCTCGGGCGTGCAGCTCAACCGCTTCTGCGCTTCCGGCCTCGAAGCGGTCAACATGGCGGCGCAGAAAGTGCGCTCCGACTGGGAGGATCTCGTGGTGGCCGGCGGGGTGGAGTCGATGTCGCGGGTGCCGCTGGGCACCGACCGCGGCGCCTGGGCCTGCGACCCCGAGACCGCGCTCGATACGCAGTTCATCCCGCAGGGCATCGGCGCAGACCTGATCGCCACGTTGGAAGAGTTCTCGCGCGACGACGTGGACCGCTTTGCGCTCGGCTCGCAGCAGAAGGCGGCCAAGGCGCGCGAAACGGGCCTGTTCAGGAACTCGGTGGTGCCGGTCAAGGACGCGATTGGCGACGTGATCCTCGCCGAGGACGAGTTCATCAAGCCGCACACCACGCTGGAGGGCCTCGCCTCGCTCAAGATCTCGTTCGAGGCGATGGGCGGCATGGGCTACGACTCGGTGGCGCTGCGCCGCTACCCGCAGGTCGAGCGCATCACCCACGTGCATACCGCGGGCAACAGCTCCGGCATCGTCGATGGCGCCGCCGCGGTGCTGATAGGCAGCGAAGCCAAGGGCCGCGAACTCGGCCTCACGCCGCGAGCCCGCGTCGTGGCCACAGCGCTCTCTGGCGCTGACCCTACGATCATGCTGACAGGGCCGATGCCGGCGGCGCGCAAGGCGCTGGCCAAGGCCGGCCTCACCATCGACCAGATCGACCTGTTTGAGGTCAACGAGGCGTTTGCGGTGGTACCGATGAAGTTCATGAAGGAACTCGGCGTGCCGGCGGAAAAGGTCAACGTCAACGGCGGCTCGATCGCCATGGGCCACCCACTGGGGGCGACGGGCGCAATGATCATCGGCACGCTCATCGACGAGCTCGAGCGCCGCAAGCTGCGCTACGGCCTCGCCACGCTGTGCGTCGGCGGCGGCATGGGGATCGCCACGATCGTCGAGCGGGTATGACCTCGCCGATCCGGTACGAGCTCGGCGCGGACCGCGTCGTCACGCTCACGTTCGATGCGCCCGAGGGCTCGGTCAACACGATGTCCGCCGCGTGGAAGCAGGCGTTCACCGACAACGTGGCGCGCCTTGAAAAGGAGAAGGACACGTTCGGCGGCGTGATCCTCGCCTCGGCCAAGAAAACCTTCTTCGCCGGCGCCGAACTGAAAGACGTCGTTAAACTCGGCGCGGCCGATGCGCCGGCCATGTTTCGTGAGATCGAGGCGATCAAGGCCGACTTCCGCAAGCTGGAAAAACTCGGCAAGCCGGTGGTCGCGGCGATCGCGGGTACGGCGCTCGGCGGCGGGTTCGAGATCGCGCTGGCCGCCCACTGCCGCATCTGCGTGGACGACCCCAAGATCCAGCTCGGCTTCCCCGAAGTCACGCTCGGCCTGCTGCCCGGTGCCGGGGGCGTGACCAAGCTCACGCGCCTGCTCGGCCTGCAGGCGGCGTTTCCCTACCTTATCGAAGGCAAGCTCATGAAGCCGGCCGACGCGGCGAAGCTGGGTCTCGTGCAGGGGCTGGCGAAAGACGCCGCGAATGCGATGGTCATGGCGCGCGAGTGGATCGCGGCCAATCCAGCACCTGTGCAGCCGTGGGACGCGAAGGATTACCGCATGCCCGGCGGCGGCCCGAACTCGCCGGCGGTGTCGCAGATGCTCGCGGTGGCGCCCGCCATGCTCACGCAGAAGACGCGCGGCCTGTACCCGGCGCCCGAAGCGATCCTGTCGGCGATGGCCGAGGGCGCCTATGTGGACTTCGACACGGCGATGCGCATCGAGTCGCGCTACCTTGCGAAGATCGCGGTGGGGCAGGTGGCGAAGAACATGATCACGGCGTTCTTCTTCAACCTCACGGCGATCAAGTCCGGCGCCTCGCGGCCGAAGGACGTGCCAAAGTGGAAGCCCGCCAGGGTCGGCATCCTCGGCGCCGGCATGATGGGGGGTGGCATCGCGTATGCGACCGCGACGCGCGGCATCCCTTGCGTGCTCAAGGACGTGTCACTCGAAGCGGCGCAAAAAGGCAAGGGCTACACCGAGGCGGTGCTCACCAAGCGCATGGCGGGACTTGAACCGCTCGCGTTGATCACGCCCACCGCCAGCAACGACGACCTCGCGGGCTGCGACCTGATCATCGAGGCGGTGTTCGAAAAGCGCGACCTCAAGGCGCAGGTGACGAAGGAGGCCGAGCCGAAACTTGCGCCCAACGGCGTGTTTGCTTCGAACACCTCCACGCTGCCGATCACCGGCCTCGCCACGGCCTCCGCCAAGCCGGAAAATTTCATCGGACTGCACTTCTTCTCGCCGGTGGACCGCATGCCGCTGGTGGAGATCATCAAGGGCGCGAAGACCTCCCCCGAGACCGTGGCGCGCGCCTACGATTACGTGCTGGCGATCGGCAAGACGCCCATCGTGGTCAACGACTCGCGCGGCTTCTACACCAGCCGGACGTTCGGCACCTTCGTCATGGAAGGCTGCGCGATGCTGGCCGAGGGCATCCCGCCGGCCATCATCGAGAATGCCGGGCGCCTCGCCGGCATGCCCGTGGGCCCGCTCGAAGTCATCGACCAGACCTCGATGTCGCTGTCCTTGCACGTGATGGAGCAAACCCGCGCCGACATGGAAGCCGAGGGCAAGAAGTACGTGCCCGCCCCCGGGCAGGAGGTGATCGTGCGCATGGTGAAGGAACTCAAGCGCCCGGGGCGCGCCGCGGGTGGCGGCTTCTACGCGTATCCCAAGGAAGGCAGGAAGCATCTCTGGCCGGAGCTGGGAAAACTGTTCGGCAAGCCGGGCGTGAGCTACGACTTCGACGAGTTGAAGGAGCGCCTCCTCTACCGCCAGGCGATCGAGACCGCGCGCTGCCTCGAGGAAGGCGTGCTCACCAACGTGGGCGACGGCAACATCGGCTCGATCTTCGGCATCGGCTTCCCCGCCTGGACCGGCGGGGCGTTGCAATACGTAAACCACATCGGCGCGGCGAAATTCGTCGCACGCGCCGACGCGCTGGCAAAGAAGTACGGCGAACGTTTTGCGCCGCCGAAACTGTTGCGCGACCTGGCTGCAAAAAACGGGATGCTCGCCTGAGCGAGTGAGTCAGGCGTTACGGAGGTTATGGCGCTCGATCCGCAGGTGACTGGTTCGATCTTGGGTCGGGGAGCCACAACCTTTCGCGCCAACCGGCTCACCCGACCTCCCTGAACCCCGCCCGGACTGCGTGCGCTTCACCAACCGGGTGCCGATGCAGGTGAGCGGAAGATGCCGCTGCCGTCGCGATCAATGTACCGATAACGATACATAGATTGACATGGAAGCCGCTCCAATAGCGGACTTAATTAAACAAATGTTTTAGATTTGTGATCACTTTATTCTGCGAGATCGGGCCATCGGGCTCATTGACGCGGCGGCGACACTGTCTCCAATCGGTCCAACGGGCTGGTGACGCCGCGCCCGCCCTTGTTGAGGACGTGCGTGTAGATCATGGTCGTCGAGACATCCGAGTGCCCAAGCAGCTCCTGCACCGTGCGGATGTCGTAACCCGCGGCGAGAACATGAGTTGCAAAACTGTGTCGAAGCACGTGCGGGGACACCGGCTTCGCGATCCCGGCGGCGCGCCCGGCCGCCGACACCGCGCGCTGGATGAGTTTTTCGTCCAGATGATGGCGGCGGATGACCCCATCCAGCGGGTCCACCGCTCGGCCGCCCGCGGGGAACACGTACTGCCACGGCCAACTTCGCCCGGCCTTCGGATACCTTGCGCGCAAGCGCGAACGGGAGGTAGACGTCACCAAACCCCGCGGCCAAGTCCTGCTCGTGCAGCGCGCGCACCTTAGCGAGATGCGTTCCGAGCGGCTCAAGCAGCCGCTCGGAGAGCATCGTGTGCCGGTCCTTGGCCCCCTTGCCGTCGCGCACCGTGATCTCCTTGCGCTCGAACTCCACGTCCTTCACCCGCAGCCGCAGTCCCTCCAGCAGGCGCATTCCCGTGCTGTACAGAAGCGACGCGACCAGCCACTTCGTCCCATCCAGCCGGGCGAGCAATCCACGCACCTCGTTCTCGGTCAGCACCACTGGTACGCGCTGCGAGCGCTTGGCGCGCACCACGCCGTCGAGCCAGGGAAGCTCGACCTTCAGGACATCGCGATACAGGAACAGCAGCGCGGACAGCGCCTGATTCTGCGTCGAAGCCGCCACGCGGCCGGCCACCGCGAGGTCCGAGAGGAACGCTTCCACCTCCGGCCCGCCCATCTCGCGCGGGTGACGTTTGGCGTGAAAGAAGATGAACCTGCGGATCCAGTGCAGATATGCGTCCTCCGTCCGCAGGCTGTAGTGCTTCACGCGGATGCGCTCGCGCACCATGTCGAGCAGTTTTGCGGCTGCCATGCGGTGACTCCCTGTAGGTGCCTATACTGAACAAACGTACAGGTGCCTATCCCGGTTGACGTGATTGAGGATTCAAAGAGTTGCGCGTATTCTGGCAAGACTCGGCCCCAATAGCGGGGGATTACAACGCCCCGTATATGGGGTCCACATTAACGTTAGGTTTCGCAAAGACGCCGCTCCTAGATTGCAGCGTCTCGGCCGCTTGACAATACGTATCAAATGCTTATGATCTCAATGTGAACTCGATCAACTGGCTGCCAAAAGCCTTGCGGCAACTCCGCAAGATCGATGC
>JBBQCV010000008.1:0-44208 GCA_038319115.1 Burkholderiales bacterium
CTGGTGGCGTAGATGTCGGTGATCTTCTGGTAGAAGCGCCGCTCGGACGTGCGGATGTCCTGGATACGCCGGGTGAGCTCTTCGAAGTAATCGAAGGGGACATCCGGATTCTTCAGGCGCTCGTCATCGAGCACGAAACCCTTCACGATGAACTCGCGCAGGCGCTGCGTCGCCCAAATCCGGAACTGCGTGGCGACGCGCGACTTGATCCGGTATCCGACGGAGATGATCGCGTCGAGGTTGTAGAAGTTCGTGGAGTAGTTCTTATCGTCGGCCGCAGTAGTAAAGAAAGTCTTTACTACTGCCGGCGGGGCCAGTTCACCCTCCTCGAAGATGTTCTTGAGGTGCTGCCCGATGTTCTGCTTCGTCGTCTGAAACAGGTCGGCCATCAGCTGCTGCGTGAGCCAGACCGTTTCGCCTTCAAACCGGACATCGAGCTTGATCGCGCCGTTCTCCCCTTCGTAAATCAGGAGTTCGGACTTTGCCGGGAGATCGCTCATAGCTGACTCCTTTTTAATTCTCGTGACAATGTCACAAGAAGCTGTCTGCCATAGCCAGTTCGATTCTTCACAGCCGCCCTCCCTTCAACAAACCGTCCAGCAACCCCTCGGCCTCCTTCTCGATGGCGAGGATGTCGGCGCTGATCGCTTCGAGCGTGCGCAAGGGCTGCGGCTTATAGAAGTGGCGCGTGAAGCTGACTTCGTAGCCGATCCTGGTGGCGTCCTGCTTGATCCAGGCATCGGGCGTGTAGGGCAGCACCTCGCGGCGGATAAACGCTTCGATGCCGCCGTCTTCGAGCAGCGGCACCTGCTCGGTGTCGCACAGGTCGGAGTCGGGTTCGTACTCCACGACGGTGGGCTTGCCGTTCACGACCGCCTCATATTGTCCGACCAGTCGGACTGGTCTGACCTTTGCAATCACGGGCGGCGCGCTGCTCGGTGATGCGCGCCTCGTCGAGCATCTTCTTGGTGGCGAGCACCTGCGCCTTGGTCGGTTCCAGGACCGCGTCCATGCGCCGGATGACGCACATCGGCAGGATGACATCGGGGTACTTGCCGCGCTTGAACAGGTCGCGGAGGACGTCGTCCGGCGATGCCCCAGATGAAGGAGACGATCTTGTTGTGCGTTGCCTGATCCATTGCCGGGGGTGCTCCGTTGCTGTCATTGGCCCACTTCTAGTCATAGGCGTCGAGGAGATGCACCGCCCATCGCGGGTGTCAGCGGCGCTCGATGCGGCGGGCTAACCTGAAAGCCAGCGGCGCGCGACCGCTGGCCATCGCAACTCACCGCCGACCTCGCGCGTCCGGTGCGCTGCAAGGTTAGGAAGCAGCAGTATCCGCGAGCTTCTATTCACCGATGTGTCGGTAGCAGACGTTGTCACCAGGAATGCTCGGTTCCTCGCAGACGTTGCAGCGTGAGATTACAAGCGGCACCTTGTTTCGCAATCTCTCAACCTCCCTCAATCTTAGCTCGTCAATTTGAGACTCGATCGGCACCGAAAGCCGCCGTTCGAGTTCCTCGGCCAATACCTTCTTCTGCTCGAGTGTATGTTCTTGAGCCAGTTTCGTACGCGCCCGGGCGAGGGTTTCATTTGCCCTCATGAATCCAATCACCCAGTCGCTTGAGATCGCACGTCCCTGATACTTTCTTGTTAATTCGGAAGTTCTGTGCCGGTAGATGCAGACGTTGTCGCTCTTTTGCTCTAGTTCCAAGAAGACATCGGGGCGTGCATCTATTGGCCAAACCTTGATGAGTCGTCCGTCATCCCCCTCGCCGTCGACAGGGCTAACCGAGCGTCGACCAATTGTCGAAACTTCGAAACCGAGCGCATTCGCTTCGGCCGAAATCTCTTGGTACGTTTGCTCCAGCGCGTCCACTGTGCTGCTTCCTACTTAAAGTCGACCCCATTCCGGGGCCTTGCAAAACCCCGATACCGGGGCTTAGTCCGTCCAGCCTATCCGCAAGTCCCTGATCCCTCAAGCAGGTCAACCGGGATCAACACCTGTACGTTTGTCCAGTATAGGCACTTCAGGCGGAGTTCGAACGCCGGTGCCAAGACTGCTCGACCAGGTCCGCGATCGCATCCGCGTCAAGCACTACAGCCTCCGGACGCAGGACGCGTACCTGCACTGGATCCGCCGCTCCATTTTCTTCCACGGCAAGCGTCACCCGCGCGCGATGGGCGGACCGGAGGTGGAAGCGTTTCTCACGGACCTCGCGGTGGCCGGCCGCGTCGCTCCCTCGACGCAGAATCAGGCGCTGTCAGCGCTGCTGTTTCTCTATCGAGAAGTGCTGAAGGTCGAGCTGCCTTGGCTCGATGCCGTCGTGCGCGCGAAGCGTGCGAAGCACCTGCCGGTGGTGCTGACGGAGAACGAGGTGCGCGTGCTGCTGGCGCAGCTCGACGGCACGCGTTGGCTGGTGGCTTCGCTCCTCTACAGCACGGGCATGCGCGTGCTCGAGGGGTTGCGGCTGCGGGTGAAGGACTTGGACTTCGAGCGCAAGGAGATCGCGGTGCGCGATGGAAAAGGGGCAAAGGACCGGCGCACAATGCTGTCCGAGCGGCTCGTCGAGCCGCTGCGCACGCACCTCGCGCGCGTGCGCGTTCTGCACGAGCGGGACCTCGCCGACGGCTTCGGGGAGGTTTACCTGCCGTTCGCGCGCGGGCGTAAGTACCCGAAAGCAAAGCCGGTGTCGCCGCACGTGCTGCGTCACAGTTTTGCAACCCATCTCCTCGTCGCGGGTTACGACATCCGCACCGTGCAGGAGCTGCTCGGGCACTCGGACGTGTCGACAACGATGATCTACACGCACGTCCTCAACAAGGGCGGGCGCGAGGTGATGAGCCCGCTCGATCGCATCGATCCAATGCTCAGCGGGTGAGATTGCGCAAACTGCGAAACGAAAGCGTGCGCAGGCTGCGGCATTTGCTATCCTCACTCATGCAGCAGGCGCCCGTCATGGAACTTACCCTCGCGCGCGAGAAAGTGCGCAACGCGCTCGACCTCGCGACGACGGAGCGCCTGATCCAGTCGATCGCCGGAGCGCGTGACGATGCCGGAGTGCGCGCGGTGCTGCTGCGCGGCGAAGGCTCAGGCTTTTGCGCCGGCAGCGACGTGAAGGAAATGGCGCAGGCTTCGATGCAGGAGCGCCTTCACATCGCCGGGCGCAAGGCCGTGCTTATGCGCCGTCTTGCCGAACTGGATAAGCCTGTCGTGTGCGCTGTGCACGGCTTCGCACTCGGCGGCGGATTCATGCTGGCGATAGGCTGCGACGTTGTAGTCACCGCCTCCGATGCCGCGTGGCGTCTGCCCGAGGTGGAGCTGGGTTTTTTCCCGCCGTGGGGGATCGAGGCGCTGGTGCGGCGCGTCGGCATAGCGCGGGCGCGCTGGCTCGTTTGGGGGGCGAAGCCGCTGTCGGGCGCCGATGCGGTCCGGCTCGGCCTCGCGGAGGAGGAGGCACCTCGCGACCGGGTCCTCGACGAGGCACGGCAAACCGCTACGAGGCTCGCGCAACTGCCGCTGCAATCCACGCAGGCGACAAAACGTTTCTTCCGCGAGCAGGTCTCGGTGCCCGGGCTGGACGTCCTGGCGCGTGAGGTCTATCGGGAGAACTGCGAGGCGGGGTCCGCCGAAGAGGCCTTCGCGCGCTTCAAGCCGAAGGGAGGCTGACGAGCTTCGCGCCCGCGGCGCTCACCTCGAGGTATCCGCCCCGGCCGTACCAGTCATGCAGCACCCAGCGCTCGCACTGGCGGCCGTCGACATCGAGGGTGTGATGCGCCGGGCGGTGGGTATGGCCATGGATGAGGCGCGTGCAGCCGTGGCTGCGAAGGGCTTCGCGCACCGCTTCGTCGTTGACGTCCATGATGGCGGGTGCCTTGCCGCGCTTGTCCTGCTCGCTTTTCGCGCGCAACGAAAGCATCTGCGCGCGCCTCGCCTCGAGCGGCTCGGCGAGGAAGGGCTGCTGCCAGAGCGCGCTGCGGCACAACCGGCGCCACGCCTGGTAGGCGGTGTCGTCGGTGCACAGCGTATCGCCGTGCATGAGCAGCGTGCGCGTGCCGAAGAGGTCGAGCGCGGTCGGGTCGTCCAACAGCTCGGCGCCCGCCGCGCGGCAAAACGCCTGCGTCATGAGGAAGTCGCGGTTGCCGTGCATCAGGTAGACCGGCGTGCCGTGGCGCGCCGTATTGGCGAGGAAACCCGCCACGATGGCGTTGAGCGGGTCGCCGAGGTCGTCGTCGCCGACCCAGAGTTCGAACAGGTCGCCGAGGATGTACAGGCCGGCCGCGCCGGGGGCCTCGCGCTCGAGGAAGGCGAAGAAGGCCTCGTTGGCGGCCGGTCGCGCGCTGGTGAGGTGCAGGTCGGAGATGAACAGGGCGCGCTGCATGGCGAAGCCGCGCCCCGGGGCGCGGCTACTTGCCGCCGACCACCGAGATCGACTCGATCGTCACCTGCGACTTGGGGACGTCACCGCCGCCGGTGGGCGCATTGCCGATTTTCATGACCACGTCCATGCCCGCGACGACCTTGCCGAACACGGCATAACCGTGGCCCTGCGGGGATTCGCCCGAGTAGTTGAGGAAGTCGTTGTTCTTGGTGTTGATGAAGAACTGCGCCGTGGCCGAGTCGCGCACCGAGGTGCGCGCCATCGCCACCGTGCCGATGTCGTTCTTGAGGCCGTTGGTCGACTCGTTCTTGATCTGGCCGCGCGTGGGCTTTTGCCGCATGTCCTTGTCGAACCCGCCGCCCTGGACCATGAAATCCTTGATCACGCGGTGGAACACGGTGCCGTTGTAGTGCCCCTCCTTCACGTACTGGAGGAAATTCTCGACTGACTTGGGCGCCTTGGACGCGTAGAGCTCGAGGCGGATGGTGCCCTCGTTGGTCTTGATGTCGACCTGCGGGTCAGCGCCCGCGGCGACTGCGCCGTCCACTGCACCGGCCATCGACAACATTACAAAAGGGATCCAGAACTTGGTGAATCGCATGACACTCCTTCAGGCCGAGCCTTCGTAGATGATTTTCCAGCGGGCGCCTTCCTTGACCCAGTACTGGCGCTTGCGCATCGAGTTGGACAGGTTGCTCGAGCGGTAGCCCTGCTCGAAGCTGACGACGACGAAGTCGTCCTTGCCCGGGTTGCGGAACATGCTTACTCCGGTCAGCGCGACCTTGACCCATTCCTTGCCGCCGTTGACCTTACGTTTGTGTGCCGCCCACTGGGAAAAGTTCTGCTCGGCGGTCTGGAATTTGGGCGAGTAGTGCTTGAGGTACTTTTCGGTGTCGAGGCCTTCCCAGTCGGTGCGCCAGGACTCGATCGCCTGGGCGAGCGACTTGCGCTCCTCTTCCTGCGCCGCGCTGTCGGCCCACTGGATCTGGTCGGCGATGATCACCGGCGTGAGCCCCACCTGCAGCTCCGAGCTGAGGAAATCCAGGTCGATGTTGGACATCACGATGCACCCGTCGCTCGCCCGCGGCGGGCGCGCGAAGGTGTCCGATGGCGTACCGTGCAGCCAGATGCCGTGACCGTTGCGGCCGTGGCGGCGGTCCCATTCGTTGGGATAGTTGATCGGGAAGGCGCCCGAGCCGTAGAAGTCGGTCAGCTTCTTGCGCGGCAGGTTGGCGGTGACGTGGTAGACCCCGATCGGTGTTTTCTGGTCGCCCTCGCGCGTCTTGTCGATGCCGCCCTTGCCCAGCGTGACGTAGTAGTCGGCTACGAAGTGCGGCCGGCCGCGCTCGTTCTGGAACACGTACAGCCGCGAACGCCGCGAATCCACCACCAGCGCGTGGGTCTGGTCGGGGCGAAACTGGATGACGTAGCGCGGCACCTGCCCGGGGGCGGGCCGCTCGCGCATGGCGCGCAGGCGCGACAGCGCCTCGGCGCGCAGGTCCTCGATCTTTTCGTGCGGGACGTTGCCGGCGTTGCCGAAGGTGGTGATGGGCCGAGTACGCGCGAGGAGCAGGTCGCCGCGGATGAGGTGGGCAAGGCGGTAGTTCGGGTTGGCCCTGATCAGCGCCTCGACGCTCTCGAGGGCCTGGTCGAATTTGCCCTGCTCGATGGATTCGAACACCTTGGTGAGCGCTTTTTCGGTCGCCAGCGTGGCAGGCTGGCGGGGCGCAGCCGCGGGGGCCGGCACGGCCGGCGGGGCGGCATGACGCACCGCCTGTGCCGCCGGCAGGGGGAAGAGCAGGAAAAAAGCGGGGAAAGCGGCGCGGAGCAGGGCGGCGGTCGCGCCGTTCAATTGCCCGTCCTTTCCTGCTGGATGCGCCAGCCGGCGTCGGTCCTCACAAGCACGAGGGTCTTGGTACTGTTGACCGAGAGGGAGTCCGACTTGTAGTGCTGGCGGAAAGTGACGCTCGCGTGCTTGTCATCCTTCATGCTGACCCTGGGCGAGTCGACGTCGACCGAAATACTTTTGGGCCCGATGATGCGGGTGCGGCGGCCCTTTTCCCAGTCGGCCCGCGATTCGCCTTTGGGTGTCTTGAAGTCCTTGGCGTAATACCCGAGGTAGGTATCGACATTTCGCTTGGACCACGCCGCCGCCCAGTTGTTGACGAGGCTGAGCGCCTCGTCGCTGGACGCCTTGCTCGCTTTTTCGGGCGCGGGCTTGGCGGCGGGCTTTTCGGTGGACTGGGCGGCGGGACTCGCGGCGGGCCGGGTGTCGGCGGGCACCGCGGCGGGGGCCGTTGTTGCGGGCGGCGCCTTGGTTTCCGTCGGGGCTGCGGCGACCGTCACCGGGGGGCGGGTAGGGGGCTTGGCCCCTGCGGTCGCCCCGCGCGGCGCGCCGCTGACGAGTTCGCGCACGAGCGCGAGCTTGTTCTGCGCGGCCGAGTTCGATGAGTCGAGTTGCAGCGCCTTGTCGTAGGCCTGGCTTGCCAGCTTGGAGTACACGTCGCCGAGGTTTTCGTAGGCCGTCGCGTAGCTCGGATGGGTGCGGATCGACTGCTCGAGCGAGGCGCGCGCCTTGTCGTACTGGCCTTGCGAGGCGTAGATGACCGCGAGGTTGTTATACGGCTCGGGCAGGTCGGGATAGTCCTCGGTGAGTTTCTGGAAGATCGGGATCGCTTCCTTCGTGTTGCCTTGCTCGGTGAGGATCAGGCCCTTGAGGAAGCGCGCCTGGGCGTCGCGCGGCTTGGCCGCGAGCACCTTGTTGACCCGCTCGAGCGCCTGCTGGTGCTGGCCCGAGCGCAGCATCTGGCTGGCGTCCTGGATGTCGTCGGCGAAAACCGTGCTTGCGACGAGCAGCGAAACCGCCGCGCATCCTTGCAGCAACCGCTTTACCGACCCTTGAGCGGGTCCGGCGAATTTGAGCATTGTGTTAGACTTTTCAAGGCCATACGGAAACTGGGTGAGTGGCCGCATTGTACTCCAGCGGTACGCCCGCAGCAGTCATCCAAGCCGATCCGGGCACAATTTTATCGGACAATCCAAGCCGATGCGGGACAGCCTGCGGCCAGGCGGACCCGCTCCACCGCAAGCGCTAACCCATGCTGAGAATCTACAACACCCTTGCCCGCGACAAGCAGGACTTTGTTCCGCTGCGGCCGGGCCGCATCGGGATGTACGTGTGCGGCATCACCGTCTACGACTACTGCCACCTCGGCCATGGCCGCATGATGGTGGTGTTCGACATGGTCCAGCGCTGGCTGCGCGCGAGCGGCTATGCCGTGACCTACGTGCGCAACATTACCGACATCGACGACAAGATCATCCGGCGCGCGGTCGAGAACAACGAAACCATCGGCGAGCTCACCGCCCGCTTCATCCGTGCGATGGACGAGGACCTCGCGGCGCTCGGTGTGCAGAAGCCCGACCACGAGCCGCGCGCCACGGATTACGTAGCGCAGATGCTCGAAATCATCGCGGCGCTCGAGCGCAACGGCCTTGCGTACCAGGCCGGAGGCGACGTCAACTTTGCGGTGCGCAAGTTTCCCGGCTACGGCAAGCTGTCGGGCAAATCGCTCGATGAGCTGCGCGCCGGCGAGCGCGTCGAGGTCGACACCGGCAAGGCCGACCCGCTCGACTTCGTGCTGTGGAAGGCGGCCAAGGAGGGCGAGCCCGAGGAGGTGAAGTGGGATTCGCCCTGGGGGCGCGGCCGGCCCGGCTGGCACATCGAATGCTCGGCGATGAGCTGCTCGCTGCTGGGCGAGACCTTCGACATCCATGGCGGCGGCCAGGACCTGCAGTTCCCGCACCACGAAAACGAGATCGCCCAGAGCGAGGGTGCCATGGGACCCCCGACAGGGCGCAAGTTCGTCAATACCTGGATGCACAACGGTTTCGTGCGTGTCGACGACGAGAAGATGTCCAAGTCGCTCGGCAACTTCTTCACCCTGCGCGAGATCTTCGCGAAGTTCGACGCGGAGGTGATCCGGTTCTTCCTGCTGCGCTCGCACTACCGCAGCCCGTTGAACCACTCCGATGCCCACCTGCAGGATGCCAAGGGCGCACTGACGCGGCTCTACACTGCGCTCAAGGGCACCCCGGTGGCCCGCGCCGCGCCGACGACCCACGCCACGCAGCCCGACTGGCAGGAAGCGCACGGGCAGCGATTCAAGGCGGCGATGGACGACGATTTCGGCACCCCCGAAGCGGTGGCCGTGCTGTTCGACCTCGCCAACGAGGTCAACCGCGGCCGGCGCGAACTGGCCGGGCAACTGGTTGCGCTGGGCGGGGTGCTCGGGCTGCTGCAGCGCGACCCGCAGGCGTTCCTGCAGGCCGGCGGCGACGGGGAGGGGTTGGACGAAACGCAGATCGAGGCGAGGATCGCGGCACGGCTGGCTGCGCGCAAGGCGAAAAACTTCGCCGAGGCCGACCGGATCCGCGACGAGTTGCAGGGCCAGGGGATCGTACTCGAAGACGCGGCAGGCGCCACGACCTGGCGGCGCGGCTAGGCGATCACGCGGGGCCTGCCGCCATTGCCTGCCCCGGAGCGCGGCGGCGCGATCAGAACTTGAAGGCGCCGTCCTTGCCGATGATGGTCAGCTCGACGAACGAGCTGCCGTTGTGGTCGCGCGGGCTGAACCCGACCGTATAGCCCCCGGCGTCGTAGTTGCCCATGGCGTCGAGCGCCTGCATGAAATTCTCGCGCGTCAGTTTGGGGCCGGCGCGGCGCAGCGCCTCTACCGTGACCTTGGCCGCGAGGTAAGCCTCGATCGAGGTGAACGAGAAATCCTTGCGCCCGACGTATTTCTCCATCGCGGCGCGGTACTCGTTGACCACCCCCAGGGACATGCGGTTGTAGGGCGGGGCGACCACCGCCACGATCACCCCCGCGCCGTCTTTGCCGAGTTCCTTGGCGAGTTGGTTGGCGCCGGGGAAGGAGTTCGACGCCATGAAAGCGTGCGAGCCCATCTTGCGCGCCGCCTTGATCGAGTCCGCCGTCGCCTTGTACAGGGTGGTGAAGATAATCACCTCGGGCTGGCCCTTGATCACGTCGTTCATGCCCGCGTCGATGTTGGGCTTGGCGCGGTCCTTGAACACCCCGACAGAGACCGGCGCGAGGCCGCGCTTCTTGAGCGCGCGCTCGACCGCGGCGAAATTCTCGCGGCCGACGACGTCGTCGTAATACACGATGGAAAAGCGCTTCACCGACAGCGGCGCGAAGTACTCGACAATCTTCTCGAGTTCGTCGGCGTAGCTCGCGCGCATGTTGTACACGTAGCGGTTGAACACGCGCATCGGGTCGGCGCCCGTGAACGGGGCGAGGAACGGCACGCGGCCCTTCTCAGCGTGCGGCAGCGCCGGTCGCGACAGGGTTGCGCTCGCGTAGCCGAACAGGGCGAACACGTCCTTCTCGAACACCAGCTTCTGGGTGTTCTCGCCCGCGCGCTGCACCACGTTGGCGTCATCGAGGGTCTCGAGCTCTATACGGCGCCCGTTGACGCCGCCGGCTTCGTTGATCTTGCGGAAATACGCCAGCGCCCCGTCGCGGATGTCGACGCCGAGGTCCTTGTTGGCCCCCGAGAGCGGCGCCGATTGCCCGATCAGGATGACGTTCTGCGCCTGCGCGGCACCGCACAGCAAGACTGCCGCAATCGCGGCAAGGAGTCGTTTCATCTGGATCCCGTTCAATGCAGGAATTTTCCGCCGCGCCCGATGATCGTCAGCTCGACGAAGCGCGAGGCGTTGTGGTCGGTGCGTGAGAAGTTCACCATGAATCCGCCGAAGTCGACGTTCCCCATGGATTCGAGGCTGGTCACGAGCGATTCGCGCGTCGGGGTCTTGCCTGCGCGCTTGAGGCCCTCGACGAACACCTTGGCGACGAGGTAACCCTCGACGCTGGAGAAATTCACGTCGGTCTTCGACTTGGCCGCCAGCTCCGAGAACTCGCGCACCACCGGCACGGCCTGGCTCCACGGGAAAGGCACGACCTGCGAGACCACCACGCCCTTGCCGTCGGCGCCAAGCTCGTCGGACAGCGCCTTGCTGCCGACGAACGAAACGTTGTGGAACTGGCCGGTGTAGCCGGCCTTCTTCATCGCGCGCACGAAAGCGGCGATCGACTTGTAGGCGCTGATCATGACCACCGCGTCGGGGGACTTCGACCGCAGCTCGCCCACCGCCTTGGCAACCTCCACCGTATTGCGCTCGACGGTGGCGCGGGCGACGATCTCGCCGCCGCGCGCCTTGACGGCGCGCTCCATGCCCGCCAGCCCAGCCTGGCCGTAGGCGTCGTTCTGGTAGAACACGCCGAAGCGCTTCATCCCCACCGTGAGCAGCTGTTCCACGATCTTGTCGGTTTCGTCGAAGTAGCTGGCGCGCACGTTGAAGATGTACCGGTTGAGCGGCGCGCGCAGCAGCTCGGCGCCCGTGAAGGGGCCGATGAAGGGAACCCTGGCCTCGGTGAAGATCGGCAGGGCGGCCGCGCTGGTGGGCGTGCCGACATAGCCGATGAGCGCGAACACCTTGTCTTCGTCGATGAGCTTGCGCGTGTTGTCCGCCGCCAGCTTGGATTCGTACGTGTCGTCGCGCGTGACGAGCTGGATCTTGCGGCCGTTGACGCCGCCCTGCGCGTTGACCTGGTCGAAATAGGCCTTCATGCCGTCGCGCATCTGGATGCCGAGCTGGGCCGCCGGGCCGGTGAACGCCGCCGACTGGCCGAGGGTGACCGAAGTTGCCGTGATGCCCGGCGTGGTCTGCGCCGAAGCGGCGCTCGCGCAGGCGAGCACACATGCGGCCAGGAGACGGCGCAGTGCCTTGGATCGCATCGAATGCCCTCCTCGTGGGTCGCGCCGCGCTGCGGTGAACCCGGTGCCCGCGTCCATCGGGAGCCCGCGTCCGCCTGCGATGCCGCGATTCTACTCAATATCCCCGCTGCGGGACGCGGACAAAGTTGGCATGCGGCACCGTTCGAGCAGCGCTCAGGTCTCGAAGAATTCCTTCACGCGGTCGAACCACGACTTGGCGCGCGGATTGTGGCGCCCGGCATCGGTCTGCGTGATCGTCTCGAATTCGCGCAGCAATTCCTTCTGGCGCTCGTTGAGGTTGACCGGCGTCTCGATCAGCACGTGGCAGAAGAGGTCGCCGGGGGCGTGGCTGCGCACGCCCTTGATGCCCTTGCCGCGCAGCCGGAAAGTCTTGCCGCTTTGCGTTTCGGCGGGCACCTTGATGCGCGCCGAGCCTTCGAGCGTCGGGATGTCCACGTCCCCGCCCAGCGCGGCCGTGGCGAAGGAAACCGGCATCTCGCAATGCAGGTCGTCGTGGTCGCGCTGGAACACCGCGTGTTCCTTGATGTGGACCTGCACGTACAGGTCGCCCGCGGGGCCGCCGTTGACGCCGGGTTCGCCTTCGCCGGTCAGGCGCACGCGGTCGCCCTCGTCCACGCCGGACGGGATCTTCACCGCGAGCGTTTTCTGCTGTTTGACGCGGCCGCTGCCGCCGCATGTGCCGCACGGCGTGGGAATCATCTTGCCCGTGCCGTGGCAGCGCGAGCAGGTCTGCTGGATGGAGAAGAACCCCTGCGTCATGCGCACCTGGCCCTGGCCGTTGCAGGTGGTGCAGGTCACCGGCTGGGTGCCGGGTTTTGCGCCCGAGCCCTTGCAGGTCTCGCACTGCGCCATGGTCGGGATGCGGATCTTGGTCTCGAAGCCGTGGGCCGCCTGCTCCAGGGTGATCTCGAGGTTGTAGCGCAGGTCCGCGCCGCGGAACACATTCGAGCGTCCCTGCCGGTTGCCGCCGAAAATGTCGCCGAAGATGTCGCCGAACGCGTCGGCAAAACCGCCTGCGCCCGCGCCGGCCCCCGTGCTGGCATCGACGCCGGCGTGGCCGTAACTGTCGTAGGCGGCACGCTTGCGCTGGTCCGAAAGCACTTCGTAGGCCTCCTTGGCCTCCTTGAAGTGGTCTTCGGATTTCGGGTTGTCCGGATTGCGGTCCGGGTGGTGCTTCATGGCGAGCTTGCGGTACGCCTTCTTGAGTACGTCTTCAGAGGCGTCCCGGTTCACGCCGAGGACTTCGTAGTAGTCGCGCTTGGCCATATTCTTTGTGCTCAAAACGCGAAAGGCGCGGGGCCAGATCGCCCCACGCCCCGCGCAATGGATACCGGCAGTTTACTTCTTGCCGTCTTTGACTTCCGTGAACTCCGCATCGACGACATCCCCATCGTCTTTCTTGCCCGCTTCGCCCTGGGCGCCCCCGCCCGAAGGACCGGCGCCGCCGCCGGCGGCGCCCGCAGCGGCGGCCTGTGCCGCCTGCTCGTCGGCGTACATTTTCTCACCCAGCTTCTGCGACGTCTTCGCGAGCGCCTCGGAAGCGGTGTCGATGCGCGCCTTGTCTCCCGACTTGAGTGCCTCCTCGGCATCCTTGGCGGCGGCCTCGATCGCTTCGGACTCGGCCTTCTCCAGCTTGTCGCCGTACTCCTTGAGCGACTTGCGCACCGAGTGTACGAGCGCCTCGAGCTGGTTGCGCGCGTTGACGAGTTCGAGCGCCTTCTTGTCGTCCTCGGCGTGCACCTCGGCGTCCTTCACCATGCGCTTGATCTCGTCCTCGGACAGGCCCGAGCTCGCCTGGATCTTGATCTTGGCTTCCTTGCCGGTGGCCTTGTCCTTGGCCGTCACGTGCAGGATGCCGTTGGCGTCGATGTCGAACATGACCTCGATCTGCGGCATGCCGCGCGGCGCCGGCGGGATGTCGGTGAGGTTGAACTGGCCCAGGCTCTTGTTGCCCGAGGCCACATCGCGCTCGCCCTGCAGCACGTGGATCGTGACCGCGTTCTGGTTGTCGTCGGCGGTCGAGAACACCTGCTGCGCCTTGGTCGGGATGGTGGTGTTCTTCTGGATGAGCTTGGTCATCACGCCGCCCAGCGTCTCGATGCCCAGCGACAGCGGGGTCACGTCGAGCAGCAGCACGTCCTTGACCTCGCCCTGAAGCACGCCGGCCTGGATTGCCGCGCCCACCGCCACCGCCTCGTCGGGATTGACGTCCTTGCGCGGGTCCTTGCCGAAGAACTCCTTCACCTTCTCGACCACCTTGGGCATGCGCGTCATGCCGCCGACCAGGATTACGTCGTTGATGTCGGACACCTTGAGGCCCGAATCCTTGATCGCGATGCGGCAAGGCTCGATGGTGCGCTCGATGAGGTCGTCCACGAGCGCTTCGAACTTGGCGCGCGTGAGCTTGAGCGCAAGGTGCTTGGGGCCCTTGGCGTCGGCGGTCACGTAGGGCAGGTTGATTTCGGTCTGCTGCGAGGATGACAGCTCGATCTTGGCTTTTTCGGCCGCGTCCTTGAGGCGCTGCAGCGCGAGCACGTCGCCGCGCAGGTCGATGCCCTGCTCCTTCTTGAATTCGTCGCAGATGTAGTCGATCAGGCGCTGGTCGAAGTCCTCGCCGCCGAGGAAGGTGTCGCCGTTGGTGGAGAGCACCTCGAACTGCTTCTCGCCCTCGACATCGGCGATCTCGATGATCGAGATGTCGAACGTGCCGCCACCGAGGTCGAACACGGCGATCTTGTTGTCGCCCTTGGACTGCTTGTCCATGCCGAAGGCGAGCGCGGCCGCAGTCGGCTCGTTGATGATGCGCTTGACGTCCAGGCCCGCGATGCGCCCGGCATCCTTGGTGGCCTGGCGCTGCGAGTCGTTGAAGTAGGCCGGCACGGTGATGACCGCCTCGGTGACTTCCTCGCCGAGGTAGTCTTCCGCGGTTTTCTTCATTTTGCGCAGCACGTCGGCCGAGACCTGCTGGGGCGCGATCTTCTTGCCGCGCGCCTCCACCCAGGCGTCGCCGTTGTCGGCCTTGACGATGCCGAACGGCATGAGCTCGATGTCCTTCTGGACCTCCTTTTCCTCGAAGCGGCGGCCGATGAGGCGCTTGACCGCATACAGGGTGTTGGTCGCGTTGGTCACCGCCTGGCGCTTGGCCGAGGCGCCCACGAGGGTCTCGTTTTCGTCGGTGTATGCGACGATCGACGGGGTGGTGCGCGCGCCTTCGGAATTCTCGATGACCTTGGGCTTGCCGCCCTCCATGATCGCGACGCACGAGTTCGTGGTCCCGAGGTCGATGCCGATTATCTTTGCCATGTCATTTTCCTTGAAGCTGTCTTGAACGTATGTTGCAAATGGGGTGTGAGGGACGCGTTTTCAAGCCGCCCGCTCAGGCCTGGCGGGTCTTGGAGACGATGACCAGTGCGGGCCGCACGAGGCGGTCGTGCAGGCGGTAGCCTTTCTGCATGACCTGCACCACCGTATTCGGGTCCGCGTCGGACTCGACCACCGACATCGCCTGGTGAAAATGCGGGTCGAATTTCTCTCCCGGGGCCGGGTCGATCACGGCCAGGCCGGTCTTTTCGAAAGCGGCCTGGAGCTGGCGCGCGGTGAGTTCGACCCCGTCGCGCAGGGTGGCCCGGTCGGCCGAGTCATCGGCCAGCGCCGCCTGCAGGCTGTCCATGACCGGCACCAGCGATTCGGCGATGCGCTCCACGCCGTACTTGTGGGCGCTGGCGATGTCGGTCTGGGCGCGCTTGCGCGCATTCTCCGCATCGGCGAGGGCGCGCAGCCAGGCATCTTTCTGCTCCTGCAGCCTGGCCTCGGTATCGGCCAGCAGCTCGTCGAGCGACTTGGCCGGATCGTCGGCGGCGCTCCGCGCGTCGGGGGAGTCGATGGATTCGGACATGGTCGGGTCGGTCACGGTGTTATGCGCGCTTAGTTTTGCAATCCCCCCAAGCTGGGGATGGATTCAGGACATTCAAGGCCCAACGCTTGCTCCCTTAAAGTTAGGTTATATTATGTGCAGAATACCGTACAACATGAGGGCTCAAATGGCTATTTCAACTACCGACGTCATTCCGCTTTCGCAGGCGCGCGCGACCCTGTCGGAACTGGCCGATGAAGTCCGCGCCGGGAGCGAAAAGATCATCACCAAAAACGGCGAGAGCTACGTGGCCCTGATCGACGCTGCGCGGCTGGATCATTACCACCGGCTCGAAAAGGAACACATCCATCTCCTGTTGGTAGATGAAATCGCGCGCGGATTGGATGACGTGGCAGCAAACCGGGTGCAGGACGCGAGGACGGCGCTCCAGGGGATCGCCCGCAGGCGGGCATCGAAGTCTCGCGACTGATTGAATGCCCGCAAGGCGCGCACATCCGGATTCCAGGGTCGTCGTCCGGCTCACGGCTAATTTCGAGCGCAATCTCGCCGAAATCGACGGGTTTCTTGCGGCTGCCGAAGCCGCGCCGTCTTTCGACGCGCTGCTGGATGAACTGCTCGACATAGTCGTCCCCAATCTCGAGCGATATCCGAATATGGGACGTCCATTCCTCGATCGCCCCCCGGGCTCGGTCGAAGTTGCCGGCGGTCTCGAAAAATTACGCGCGCGGTTGGGCAGCGGCGAACTGCGCGAATACCTGCTGAAGGATTATGTCGTCCTCTATTTGAGCGATGCGGACAGCGTCGGCCTGCTTTCGATCAAACACCATCGTCAGCTGTCTTTCGATTTCGACCAGCATTGGGGAAAGGGATGACCTGTGTGCACGTCTGTCTTGGCAATGTAATCTCGGGAAACTGGCGCATCACCTTTCGGTTCGATGCCGCCGACGCAATCGACGTGAGTTTGGAGGACTATCACTGATGAAAAGCCTGCGCGACCCGAAAAGAAGGCCCACCCACCCCGGCGAAGTCCTAAGGGCAGACACGCTGCCCGCGCTCGCAATGACTCAAATCGAGGTCGCCAAGCGCTTGGGGGTGAGTCGTTTGAGCGTCCCCGAACTGCTGCATGAGAAGCGGGGGCTGTCGGCCGACATGGCCGTCCGAGTCGGGCGGCTGACCAACACCACTGCGGAAAGCTGTCTGCGAATGCAGACGGCGGTCGATCTCTGGGAACTTGAGCGGGACCCGAAGCGGTATCGGCATATCGAGCCGATCGCCGCATAAGGAATCGTTCCGGCTGCGGTTTTCCTGTTCAGGCCGCCGAGCGGGTGGCGATGGCCGCCAGCGCCTCGATCCAGCGGTCGTCCTCGTTCAGGCACGGCAGCAAGTTGAACTCCTTGCCGCCGGCGTGGAGGAAAGCTTCGCGCGCGCCGATGTTGAGCTCCTCGAGCGTTTCGAGGCAGTCGGAGGCGAACCCCGGGCAAACGACGTCGGCTCGCGTGAGACCAGCGCTTGCGAGCTCGACCAGCGTGGGCTCGGTATAGGGCTGCAGCCATTCCGCGCGCCCGAAGCGCGACTGGAACGTGACCATCCAGTCCTTCGCGTCGAGACCGAGGGCGCCGGCGAGCAGGGCGGCGGTTTCCCGGCATTCCTTTTCGTAGGGGTCGCCGCGCTCGACCGAGCGCTTGGGGATGCCGTGAAAGCTCATGATGAGCTTGCCGCCGGCAATGCGGGTGGGGCGGTTGACCTCCCAGTGCCGCCGCACGCGCCCGGCGAGAGCTGCGATATAGCCCGGGTCGTCATGGAATCGCTCGACGAAGCGGATCCCAGGCCGGCGGCCCGCGCGCTCGAGCTTCACCAGGTGCATGTCGACCGCGTCGCGCACGCTGGCCGTGGTGCTCCCAGCGTACTGGGGATACAAAGGGAGTACGACGATCCGGCCGCATCCAGCGGCGACGAGCCGGTCCATGGCGGCCGCGATCGATGGGTTGCCATAGCGCATGGCGTACTCCACCGGGGGCGGCGCGGCGGGCTTGGCGCGCTCGCCGAGCAACCCGGCCAGCAGTCGGGCCTGGCGCGCCGTGTGGACCGCAAGCGGCGAGCCCTCGGCGGTCCAGACCTGGGCATATTTGCGCGCCGATTTTGCCGGGCGCGTGGTCAGAATGAATCCATACAGGATGGGCAGCCACAGCGCGCGCGGCAGCTCGACCACGCGCGGATCGGACAGGAACTCGCGCAGGTACGAGCGCACCGCGCCCGGAGTGGGCGCCGCCGGCGTGCCGAGGTTGACGAGCAGGGTGCCGGTTTTGGGGGCCTGCGGCATCAGGCGCGGCCCGCCTTGCGCCTGAATGTTTCGAGCCCTTCGGCCGCCTGCTTGCGTACCGCGTTTCGGATGATTGGCGACCAGCCGAGGAACATACCCGGCGTGCCGAGCGCCATGCGCGCCCAGCGCCAGAAATCGAAATCGTCGCGATGCCGGCTGATGAGGCCGTCCTTGAATTCGAATTCGGCATCGATGCGATTGTCGACCTTGCGGCCGGTCTTCACGAACGTGTAGCCGGCGTCCCAGTGCGCCTTGCCGCGCCGGTCGTCGGCCTCGATTGCGCTGGAGTTGACCACCAGGTCGGTGGCTCGCGCGACCAGCATGCGCCACATGTCACCCGCTTTGTCGCCCCTGAGGTCGGGAAACACGGGGTCGGAGAACTGGATGTCCTTGTGATAGCACCCCGCCATCGTTTCGGCATCGCGGCGGCCGAACGCTTCGTAGAAGCGCGAAATGAGTTGCGCGTTCGCGTGCATCGTGGACTCCTGGTTGCGGGCGGGCGGGCGGGCGGGCGGGCTAGGGCGAGCGGCGCGAGTCGCGCCGCTCGCGGCTTTTCCTTAATTGTGCGACAGGGCGCTGGACAGCAGCTTGGCAGTGATGTCGACGATCGGGATCACCCGGTCGTAGGCCATGCGCGTCGGCCCGATCACGCCGACCGTGCCGACCACCTCGCCGTCGACCTTGTACGGCGCGGTCACCACGCTCACCTCGTCGGGCGCGGACACGCCGGTCTCGCCGCCGATGAAGATCTGCACCCCCTGGCCGCGCAGCGAGATGTCGAGGATCTGCACCAGCGAGGACTTGCGCTCGAACAGCTCGAACAACTGCTTGAGGCGGGTGACGTCCGAGGACAGCTCCTGCACCGACAGCAGGTTGCGCTCGCCGGAGATCACGTACGGCTCGCTTCCCTCCGATACGGCCCGTCCGCCCGCCTCGAGCGCCACGCTCATGAGCGCGAACATGTCCTTGCGCAGCTCGAACAGCTCGGCCTGCAGGCGCGTGCGCACCGCCTCGAAGCTTTGGCCCGAATAATTCTGGTTGATGTAGTTGGCCGCCTCGATCAGCTCGGAGGCGGAGTACTCGTGCTCGGTGACGAGGATGCGGTTCTGCACGTCGCCTTCGGGGGTGACCACGATGAGCAGCACGCGCTTGTCCGACAGCCTGAGAAACTCTATCTGGCGGAAAGTCATCGCGCGCCGCCGCGGCGTCATCACCACGCCCGCAAACTGGGTGAGTTGCGACAACAGGTTGGATGCCGACAGGATCACCCGCTGCGAGCTGTCCGGGTGCAGGGTGTCCTCGAGCTGGTGGATCTCGGCCGATTCGAGCGGCTTGGTGATCAGCAGCGTATCGACGAAGAACCGGTAGCCCGCCGGCGTCGGGATCCGCCCGGCAGAGGTGTGGGGGCTGATGATGAACCCCATGTCCTCGAGATCGGACATGACGTTGCGGATGGTGGCCGGGGAGAGGTCGAGGCCGGAATACTTCGACAGCGTGCGCGATCCCACCGGCTGGCCTTCGGTGATGTAGCGCTCGATGAGCGTCTTGAGCAGAACCTGTGCGCGTTTGTCCAGCATGCGGACCATTTTACACACCACCGAACGGCGGCAGGGCGGCGTTCACTTCCCCCGGGGGCTGTGGTTAAATCGGACGATGAATCCCGCCTTTCGCCGCATCGCACTGATCGGCAAGTACCAGAGCGCCGAAGTCGCCGAATCGCTGCATACGCTGGCCGGTTTCCTGCGCGAGCGGGGCTGCGACGTGATGGTCGAGCAGGAGACGGCGAGCAACATCGGCGCGGCGGCGCGCGCGGCGAGCTACGCCGACATCGGCGCGGGCGCCGACCTCGCGGTGGTGGTGGGCGGCGACGGCACGATGCTGGCGGCCGCGCGCAACCTCGTGCGCTACGCAGTCCCGGTCGTCGGCATCAACCAGGGGCGGCTGGGCTTCATGACCGACATCGCGCTCGAGGACATGCGCAGCTCGATCGGCGCGATCCTTTCTGGGGAGTACTCGACCGAGGAGCGCTCGCTCATCGACGCGGAGATCGTGCGCGACGGCAAGGTCGTGCTGCACACGCTCGCCCTCAACGACGCGGTCGTGAACAAGGGCGCGCAGGGGCGCCTGATCGAGTTCGAGGTCCACATCGACGGGCAGTACGTGTACACCCAGCGCTCCGATGGTGTCATCGTGGCCACGCCCACCGGGTCGACCGCGTATGCGTTGTCGGCCCAGGGCCCGATCCTGCACCCATCGCTCCCCGCATTCGCGCTCGTTCCCCTGTACCCGCATACCCTTTCGGCGCGCCCTGTGAGCGTGAGCGACCGCAGCACCATAGAGATCGTCCTGCTGCACGCGGTCGATGCGCGCGCGCATTTCGACGGGCAGGCCCTGGCCGACATGCACGAAGGCGACCGCCTGCGCCTGAAGCGTTCGGAAGACGCCATCCGCTTCGTCCACCCGCCGGGCTACAGCTATTTCGTCATGCTGCGCGAGAAGCTGCGCTGGAGCGAATCGATCGAAAAGTCTCCGCCCGGGGCCTGATGCTGCGCAGCCTCGCGATCCGCGACTTCGTCATCGTTGAGGCCGTCGAGCTCGAGCCGGCGCGCGGATTCACCGTCCTAACCGGCGAGACTGGCGCGGGCAAGTCGATCCTCGTCGATGCCCTCGAGCTGCTGGTCGGCGGCCGCGGCGACAGCGGCGTGGTGCGCGAAGGCGCCGAACGCGCCGAGATCGCGGCCGAGTTCGAGGTCGCCGGCGAGGGGGAACTCGCCACTTACCTCGACGACAACGAACTGGGCGGCGACCCCGGCGTGGTGCTCGTGCGCCGCATCATCGATCGGGGCGGGCGCTCGCGTGCCTTCGTCAACGGCCGCGCCGCCACGCTGGCCCAGTTGCGGGAGGTCGGCGAGCATCTCGTGGACATCCACGGCCAGCATGCGCACCAGTCGCTCATGCGCGCGGCCGCCCAGCGTGCGCTGCTTGATGGCCATGCGGGAATCGAAGGCCTTGCGCGCGAAGCCGCCGTGGCGTGGCGCGACTGGCGGCGCCTCACGGCGCTCGCTGCCGAGGCCGCCGAGCAATACGCCCAGCGCGAACTCGAGCGGGCCGAGTTGCAGGACAAGGTGAGCGAGCTCAAGCGCCTGGCGCCTGCTGAAGGGGAATGGGAGGCGTTGTCGGCCGAGCACACCCGCCTTGCGCATGGCTCCAGCCTTGTCGCCGGCGCGGAGTCTTCGTTGGAAACGCTCTCGGAGGCCGACGACGCGATGCTCGTGCGGCTTGCCGCGGTGGCGGGCCAGCTTCGCACCCTGTCGGCCCACGACCCCATGCTCGAGCCGATCGTGCAGATGCTCGAGTCGGCCCAGGCGCAGGCCGGCGAGGCGGCGCGCGAACTGCGCAACTACGCTTCGAGGATCGAGCTCGACCCGGAGGCGTTGCGCTCGACCGAGGTGCGCACCGAGGCGCTGCACGCGGCCGCGCGCAAGCTCCGGGTGAAGCCGGTTGCGTTGCCGCAGCTGGCCCTTGACCTGCGCCAGCGCCTGGCGGAACTCGAACTCGCCGCCAATCCCGAGGCGCTTGAGCGCCAGGTGGCGGCGTCCAGGGAAGCCTACCTGGGCCTCGCGCGGCGCCTGTCGGAAAAGCGCAAGGCCGCAGGGAGCGCGCTCGCCAAAGCCGTGACCGCCGGCATGCAGGAGCTGGCGATGGCCGGCGGACGGTTTGCGATCCAGCTGCCGGCGCTCGAGGAACCCGCCGCGCACGGACTCGAGGACATCGTATTCGAGGTCGCTTCGCACCCGAGCTTGCCGCTGCGGCCGCTGGGCAAGGTGGCCTCCGGCGGCGAACTGTCGCGCATCAGCCTGGCGCTGCAGATGGTGACGAGCAAGTCCTCCCCCGTGGCCACGCTGGTGTTCGACGAGGTCGACAGCGGCATCGGCGGCGCGGTGGCCGAAATCGTCGGGCGCTCGCTCAAGGCGCTTGGGCACGACCGGCAGGTGCTCGCGGTGACCCACCTCCCGCAGGTGGCTGCGCAGGCTGACGACCAGTGGACGGTGGCCAAGGGCGGCGGCCGCAGCAAGGTCAGGACCAGCATCACGCGGCTCGATCATGCCGGCAGGGTGGAGGAGCTGGCGCGAATGCTGGGCGGCACCGAGATCACCCCGACCACCCGCAAGCACGCGGCCGAGCTTCTCGGAGAGTGAGTAAAAGTAATACTTTTGTTTTCAAAGAACTAATCGGCAGGCGGCTATCCGGTCATTTGGATTTCCTTAATTGACAAATAGATGGTGGTGGAGTCCGGATGCGCGCGTGGCGCTGCTTCGTGCCGCGCGGGCGGGGTCGGTTGGCCGGCCCGCACGCACCTGTTCGATGGGCGGCCACTGAGTGGAAGCGCTGCTCGTTTCAACGCTGGTCGTGGCGGTCGGCGAGATCGGGGACAAAACGCAACTGCTGGCGCTGCTCCTCGCCGCGCGATTCCGCCAACCCGTGCCAGTGATCCTCGGCATCCTGGTGGCGACGCTGCTCAATCATTCCCTCGCCGGCCTGGCGGGCGGATGGATCCGTGACTCGGTCGGTCCGACCACGCTGCGCTGGGCGCTCGGCCTTTCCTTCCTCGCGATCGCGGCGTGGGCGCTCAAGCCCGACGCGCTCGACGAGGCTCCGGTGGCCCCGGGCAGGTTCGGCGCTTTCGCGGTCACCTTCGCCGCGTTCTTCATCGCAGAGATCGGCGACAAGACCCAGCTCGCTACGGTCGCGCTCGCGGCGCGGTTCGATTCGTTGCCGGCGGTAGTGGCCGGGACCACGCTCGGGATGCTGCTTGCCGACGTGCCGGCGGTGCTGCTGGCAGAGCGCGCCCTGGCGCGGATTCCGTTCAAAACGATCCGCTACGTGGCCGCAGCGCTGTTCGCCGCAATGGGCATTGCCGCCCTCGCGGGGGTCGGGTTCGCCTGACGCCTAGCGTGCCTTGCGATGCACGCAGTCGACCTTGGTGCAGTCGGCGTACAGCGCAAGCGAATGGCCGTGCAGGTCGAAGCCTTTTTCCTTGGCGATCTCGTTCTGGCGCGCCTCGATCTGCGCGTCGAAGAATTCCTCCACGCGGCCGCACTGCAGGCACACCAGGTGGTCGTGGTGCTGGCCCTCGTTGAGTTCGAACACCGCCTTGCCGGCCTCGAAGTGCTGGCGCGAAAGCAGGCCCGCCTGCTCGAACTGGGTGAGCACGCGATAGACGGTGGCCAGGCCGATGTCGATCTCCTCGGCGATGAGCGCCTTGTAGACGTCCTCGGCCGAGAGGTGGCGCACCTTGCTGCTCTCGAACAGCTCGAGGATCTTCTTGCGCGGCAGGGTGGCCTTGAGGCCGATGTCTTTGAGGCTCTGGGAAGTGTCCATGGGCAAGCGCGAATCGGCGGGCCGGAACTTCCGGTCCCATCGGCTATCATATAGGCATTCCAACGCGGCGAGAAATTGCAGTGCCCCTTCCGAGACCGCAATGCCTGAACTGACAAAAATGCCGACGTCTGCCTGCGTGTGCACGGGGCGCATTGCAATCCAGTTGCGCAGCGCATGGCGCATGCTCCAGGCATCGCGCAGGCGCCAGCCACTGCGCGCGCTGATTGCCGTGGCGCTCCCAGTCGCAATGCTCGCAATCGTGCCGGCCTGCAGTTACCTGCCGGAGATGCCGTCGCTGCCGGGGCTGAGCGCGATCAAGCCGTATCGCATCGATATCCAGCAGGGCAACTTCCTTTCCGCCGACATGGTGGCCCAGCTGAAGGAGGGCATGACGCGCGAGCAGGTGCGCTTCGTCCTCGGCACGCCACTGGTCACCGATATATTCCACGCCGACCGCTGGGACTACGTTTATTACCGCGAGTTTGCCGACGGCAAGAAGGATCACCGCCGCGTTTCGGTTTTTTTCGAGGACAACAAGCTCGCGCGCTTCACCAGCGACAATGTGCCGGCCGAGACATCCGCCGCGCCAGTGGGTGCAGCCGCGGGCCAGCCTGGAGCGGTCGAGCCGAAGCCGGGCGCCGAAGCAAAAAAGTAATGGGGGCCGGGTGAGGATCGCAGTCGCAGGCAGTACGGGTCGCATGGGGCGCACGCTGGTCGAATGCGTTCTCAAGGATGGCGAGCTGAAGCTGGCCGCCGCGCTCGAGGTCGCTGGTCAACCGCAGGTCGGGCGTGACGCGGGCGAGCCGATAGGCATGCATGCGGGCGTGCCGATCAGCACCGATATCGAGGCGGCGCTGGCGCAGTCGGACGCGATCATCGATTTCACGCGGCCCGCGGGCACCCTTGCGCATCTTGATGCCTGCGTGAGACTGGGGCGCAAAATGGTGATCGGCACCACCGGCTTTTCCGACGCGGAAAAATCGCGCATCAGCGACGCCGCGGGGAAGATCGCGATCATGTTCGCGCCCAACATGGCCATCGGCGTCAACGTGACTTTCAAGCTCGCCGAGATCGCGGCGCGCGCGCTCGGTGATGCCTATGACGTCGAGATCATCGAAGCGCACCATCACCACAAGGTCGACGCCCCTTCGGGCACGGCCCTGAAGATGGGTGAAGTGGTGGCCTCCGCCCTCGGGCGCGACCCGGCCAAAGTCTTCGTGCATGGCCGCGAGGGCGATACGGGCGAGCGCGATCCCAAGGAAATCGCGTTCCACGCAATCCGCGGTGGCGACCTCGTGGGCGAGCACACGGTGATGTTCATCGGCGTGGGCGAGCGGGTCGAGGTCAGCGTCCGCTCGACGAGTCGCGCCACTTATGCGACCGGCGCGTTGCGGGCGGCCAAGTTCCTGAAAGACAAGCAAAAAGGCTTGTTCGATATGCAGGACGTGCTAGGCCTGCGATAGCTTCGTGCGCCCCAGGGCGCATTGCCGGGGCAGCCCCGGCGCGGTATAATTCCGCGCTTCTTACTGAAGCGGGAAAGGCCAGCGGCCTCTCCCGCTTCGTTGTTTGTAACGCGCGTTTGTAACTCGCGTATCTACGCCTGGAGTTTTCTTGTCCGAGTTTCCCGCCGCCGCCCTCGTCCTCGCCGACGGGACGGTATTCCGGGGCAGGAGTTTCGGTGCGCCTGGACTGGCCGTGGGTGAAGTCGTGTTCAACACCGCGATGACCGGCTACCAGGAGATCCTCACCGATCCTTCCTACTGCCGCCAGATCGTCACCCTGACCTATCCCCATGTCGGCAATACCGGCGTGAACGCAGAGGACGGGGAAGCCGGGCGCATCCACGCCGCGGGCCTGGTGGTTCGCGACGTGCCCTCGGTGATGTCGAACTGGCGCGCGCAGGAAAGCCTGCCCGCCTATCTCGAGCGCAGCGGCGTGGTCGGCATCGCCGACATCGACACGCGCAAGCTCACGCGGCTCCTGCGCGAAAAAGGGGCGCAGAATGGCTGCATCGTGGCGGGCGAAGGGGTCGTGGCCATGGACATCGAACGAGCGCTCAAGGAAGCCCGCGCTTTCCCTGGACTGGCCGGCATGGACCTCGCCAAGGTCGTGTCGACCGCCGCGCCGTACGAATGGCGCGAGGGTGCGTGGCGCCTGGGCAAGGGTTTCAAGCAGGTCGACCGGCCGCCGTTCCATGTTGTCGCCTACGACTACGGCATCAAGCGCAATATCCTGCGCCTCTTGTGCGAGCGCGGTGCACGCGTCACCGTGCTTCCCGCGCAGGCGAGCGCGCAGGAAGCCCTGGCGCTCAAACCCGACGGGATCTTCCTGTCGAACGGCCCGGGCGACCCCGAGCCCTGCGACTACGCGATCAAGGCCACGCGCACGATCCTCGACACGACGCGCATCCCCGTGTTCGGCATCTGCCTGGGGCACCAGCTCATGGGCCTTGCGTCAGGAGCGAAGACCCTCAAGATGAAATTCGGCCATCACGGCGCCAACCACCCGGTCAAGGACCTCGACACCGGTTTGGTGGCGATCACCAGCCAGAACCACGGCTTCGCCGTCGACCCCGACACCCTGCCGCCGACCCTGCGCACCACCCACGTGTCGCTGTTCGATGGCTCCCTGCAGGGCATGGCGCGCACCGACCGGCCGGCGTTCTGCTTCCAGGGCCACCCCGAGGCGAGCCCTGGCCCGCAGGACATCGGCTACCTGTTCGAGCGTTTCTCCGCAATGATGCAGGCGCATCAGCGCACCCGCGAAGGCACCCATGCCTAGGCGCGCCGACATTAAATCGATCCTCATCATCGGCGCGGGCCCGATCGTCATCGGGCAGGCGTGCGAGTTCGACTATTCGGGTGCGCAGGCGTGCAAGGCTCTCAAGGCCGACGGGTATCGCGTGATCCTGGTCAATTCGAACCCGGCCACCATCATGACCGACCCGGAGATGGCCGATGCGACTTACATCGAGCCGATCACCTGGCAGACGGTCGAGCGCATCATCGAGCGCGAAAAGCCCGAGGCGCTGCTGCCCACGATGGGCGGGCAGACGGCGCTCAACTGCGCTCTGGACCTCGCCAAGCACGGCGTGCTTGAAAAGCACGGCGTCGAGATGATTGGCGCGCGGCGCGAGGCGATCGACAAGGCCGAGGACCGCGAGAAGTTCAAGCAGGCCATGACCCGCATCGGTCTCGCCTCGGCGCGCTCGGCGATGGCGCATTCCCTCGAGGAAGCCTTGCAGGTGCAGGCCGCGCTGGGGTATCCCGCGGTCATCCGGCCCTCGTTCACAATGGGCGGCTCAGGCGGTGGAATTGCCTACAACCGCGAGGAATTCGTCACCATCTGCGAGCGCGGCCTCGAGGCTTCACCGACCAAGGAGTTGCTGATCGAGGAGTCGCTGATCGGCTGGAAGGAGTTCGAGATGGAGGTCGTGCGCGACCACGTCGACAACTGCATCATCGTGTGCTCGATCGAAAACCTCGACCCGATGGGGGTGCACACCGGCGACTCGATCACCGTGGCCCCGGCGCAGACGCTGACGGACAAGGAATACCAGATCATGCGCGACGCGTCGATCGCGGTGCTGCGCGAGATCGGCGTGGACACCGGCGGCTCGAACGTGCAGTTCGCGATCAATCCCGCCAACGGCCACATGGTGGTGATCGAGATGAACCCGCGCGTGTCGCGTTCCTCGGCGCTCGCCTCCAAGGCCACCGGGTTCCCGATCGCCAAAGTGGCGGCGAAGCTGGCGGTCGGCTACACGCTCGACGAGCTGAGGAACGAGATCACCGGCGGCGCGACGCCGGCCTCGTTCGAGCCGACCATCGATTACGTGGTCACCAAGGTGCCTCGCTTTGCGTTCGAGAAATTCCCGCAGGCCAACGACCGGCTGACGACCCAGATGAAATCGGTGGGCGAGGTCATGGCCATCGGCCGGACATTCCAGGAATCGTTCCAGAAGGCGCTGCGCGGCCTCGAAGTCAGCGTCGACGGCCTGAACCAGAAGACCACCGACCGCGAAACCATCGAGAAGGAGCTCGGCGAGCCGGGCCCCGAGCGGATCTGGTACGTGGGCGACGCGTTCGAGAACGGGTTCACGCTCGAGGAGGTGCACCAGCTCACGCACATCGACCCGTGGTTCCTCGACCAGATCAAGCAGATCGTCGACCTCGAGATGGAGCTCGACGACACCGAGCTCGGCGCGATCGACGCCGCGCGCATGCGCAGCCTCAAGCGCAAGGGCTTCTCGGACCGGCGCCTTGCGTACCTGTTCAATTCGACCGAGACCGAGGTGCGCGCCGCGCGCCACGCATTCGGCGTGCGGCCGGTGTACAAGCGCGTGGACACCTGCGCGGCGGAGTTCTCGACCAACACCGCCTACATGTACTCCACCTACGAGGAGGAGTGCGAGTCGGCGCCGACCGAGCGGCGCAAGATCATCGTGCTCGGCGGCGGTCCCAACCGCATCGGGCAGGGGATCGAGTTCGACTACTGCTGCGTGCACGCGGCGCTCGCGCTGCGCGAGGACGGCTTCGAGACCATCATGGTCAACTGCAATCCGGAGACGGTCTCGACCGACTACGACACCAGCGACCGACTGTATTTCGAGCCGCTGACGCTGGAGGACGTGCTCGAGATCGTCGACAAGGAAAAGCCCTTCGGCGTGATCGTCCAGTACGGCGGGCAGACGCCCCTCAAGCTCGCGCGCGAGCTCGAGCAGGCCGGCGTGCCCATCATCGGCACCTCGCCCGATTCCATCGACATGGCCGAGGACCGCGAGCGCTTCCAGAAGCTGCTGCAAAAGTTGAAGCTCCTGCAGCCGCCCAACCGCACGGCGCGCAGCGCAGTCGACGCGATCAAGCACGCCGAGGCGATCGGCTACCCGGTGGTGGTGCGGCCGAGCTATGTGCTCGGTGGCCGGGCCATGGAGATCGTCCACCAGCAGGCCGACCTCGAACGGTATATGGAAAACGCGGTGCGGGTGTCCAATAACTCCCCTGTGCTGCTCGACCGCTACCTGTCGGATGCGATCGAAGTCGACGTCGACTGCATCTCGGACGGTACCGACACGTTCATCGGCGGAATCATGGAGCACATCGAGCAGGCCGGCGTGCACTCGGGCGATTCGGCCTGTTGCCTGCCGCCGCATTCGCTCGCCAGCCACATCGAGCGCGAAATCCGGCGGCAGACGGTGCTGATGGCCAAGGCGCTCAAGGTGGTCGGGCTCATGAACGTGCAGTTTGCCATCCAGCGCGACACGGTCTACGTGCTGGAGGTCAACCCGCGCGCCTCCCGCACCGTGCCTTTCGTGTCCAAGGCCACCGGCCTGCCGCTGGCCAAGATCGCCGCGCGCTGCATGGCCGGGATCACGCTTGCCGCCCAGGCCATCGGGCCCGAGGTGCTGCCGCCATACTTCTCGGTCAAGGAGGCGGTGTTCCCGTTCGCCAAGTTCCCCGGCGTCGACACCATCCTCGGCCCCGAAATGAAATCGACCGGCGAAGTCATGGGCGTGGGGCGCACTTTCGGCGAGGCTTTCGTCAAATCCCAGCTCGCGGCCGGCATCCGGCTGCCCACGGGCGGCCGGGCGTTCGTGAGCGTGCGCGACGGGGACAAGCTGGCCGCCGTGGCCGTAGCGCGGGACCTCGTGGAGCTGGGCTTCGGCATCCTCGCCACGAGGGGAACGGCCGGGGTGCTGGCCGCCCACGGTATCGCGGTCACGGTGATCAACAAGGTGGCCGAAGGCCGCCCCCACATCGTCGACATGATCAAGAACGGCGAGGTGAGCTTCATCGTCAACACGGTGGAGGACAAGCGCACCGCGATCAGCGATTCGCGCTCGATCCGCATCAGCGCACTCGCCCAGCGCGTGACGTATTACACTACGATATCCGGCGCGCGCGCCGCCTGCACCGGGATGCGCCATCTCGCGGCCCTCGAACCTTATCGCCTGCAGGATCTGCATGCGCAACTGAAAGCTGCCTAGGAAACCACTACGCCATGGCCATACCTCTTACCATCGTGGGCGCCGAAATGCTGCGCGCCGAGCTGCACAGGCTCAAGACCGTCGACCGTCCCAGTGTGATCACGGCAATCGCCGAGGCTCGCGCCCATGGCGACCTGTCCGAGAACGCCGAGTACGACGCGGCCAAGGAAAGGCAGGGTTTCGTGGAGGGCCGCATCATCGAGATCGAGGCCAAGCTCTCCAATGCCCAGATCGTCGATCCCAAGCTGGTCGATGCCGACGGAGCGTGCGTGTTCGGCTCGACCGTCGACCTGGAGGACAAGGGCACCCGGGAAAAAGTCACCTACCAGATCGTCGGCGAGGACGAGGCCGACATCAAGCTGGCGAAAGTGTCGATCTCCTCGCCGATCGCGCGCGCCCTTATCGGGAAGTACGCCGGCGACGAGGTGGATGTTCAGGCGCCCGGCGGGGTGAAGCAGTACGAGATCCTGGACGTCCAGTACCTGTAGGTTCGTCGCGTTCCGGGCGTGCGCTCTTCCGGCCGCCCGCGCCCTTGGCAGGCCGCCCGGGCGAAGTACCCGGCCGCCGCGGCCGGCCCCCGGGCTCCGCGCCGGGCCGGCCCCGAGCCGCGGGCCGGCCTTCCGGCGAGCGTTTCGTCCCCCCGTCGTCGGGGGCTCGTCGCCCCCCCCTGTGCTCCGGAGTCCGCTTGGCCCCCCAGGAGGGGTTCCCTGCACGAGCGCGCGGCACGGGCCTGCGTTCTGGTGACTCGCGCGGTCCCGATTCGCGCGGTCTCGACTCCCGCGCCGCAGCCTTGCGCGGCCGGGGCTTCACCGCTTCGCGCGGCATTTCGCGGTAGAGCACCAGCACCTTGCCGATATGCTGGATCGGGTGGGCGTTGGTGCGCGCGCAGATTTCGACCAGAATGGCGTCGCGCCCGGCGCGCTCGGCCTGGACGCGGATCTTGATCAGCTCGTGGGCCTTGAGGGCCTGCTCGATTTCCGCCAGCACCGCGCCGGTGAGGCCCTTGTCGCCGACCAGCACGACGGGGTCCATGGCGTGGGCGCGGGCTTTCAGGGCGCGTTTTTCTTCAGGGCTGATGTCTTTCATGGCGACACTTTAAGTCAATCGATGGCCCGCACCAAATCCAGCAAGGCGTGGATGCAGCGCCACGTGACCGATTCCTACGTGCAAAAGGCCAAGGCGCAGGGGTTTCGCTCGCGCGCGGCGTTCAAGCTCGAGCAGCTCGACGCCAAGGACCGCATCTTCCGTCCCGGTGCGCGTGTGGTCGACCTTGGCGCGGCGCCCGGCGGGTGGTCGCAGCTCGCGGTCACCAAGGTTGGGGCCAAGGGCGTGGTGGTGGCGGTTGATCTGCTTGAAACCGCCCCCATGTCGGGGGTAAGCGTGATCCGCGGCGATTTCCGCGATTCCGGGGTGCGCGAGGCGATTCGCGCAGCGTTGGGCGGCCAGGCGGCGGACGTGGTGATGTCCGACATGTTACCGAACGTTTCCGGGATTCCCGGCGTCGACCAGGCCCGCGCGGCGGAACTGACGGAGTTGGCAATGGATTTTTGCACCGGCGGCAAGCAAATCGGTCTGAAAACCGATGGGGGGCTGAAACCCGACGGGGTTTTCGTGGTCAAGGTATTCCAGGGCGAGGCCTATCCGGAACTGCTCGCCCGCATGAAGGAGACGTTTCGCACCGTGACCACCCGCAAGCCCGAAGCCTCGCGCGGCGAAAGCCGCGAAATGTACCTGGTGGGGCGCGGTTTGCGCCCTGCACAAGCGATGCAAGATTCGGATTAGAATAGCCTTTCCCGGTAGTCCGCACACTTCGTCCCGACCTCCCCGTCGCTCCCAAGGAGCCGCATGAACAACATGATGAAAAACCTGGTGATCTGGCTTGTCATTGGCCTCGTGCTGATGACGGTGTTCAACCAGTTCAACACCCGCCAGGCCGTGCAGGCGCCGATGGAGTACTCCCAGTTCATCGAAGAGGTGAAGTCCGGGCGCATTGCCAAGGTGACCATCGAAGGCCGCCAGCTCAAGGCGACAACCAACGATGGCAAGCGCGTCACGAGCTACTCGCCGGGCGACATCTGGCTGGTCTCGGACCTGCTCAAGTATGGCGTCAAGATCGAGGCCAAGCCCGAGGAAGAGCCGTCGCTGCTGGTGAACATCTTCGTATCGTGGTTCCCGATGCTGCTCCTGATCGGGGTCTGGGTATTCTTCATGCGGCAGATGCAGGGCGGCGGGCGCGGCGGCGCGTTCTCGTTCGGCAAGTCGCGCGCGCGCATGCTCGACGAGTCCACCAACACGGTCACGTTTGCCGATGTCGCGGGCTGCGAGGAAGCCAAGGAAGAGGTCTCCGAACTGGTCGACTTCCTGCGCGACCCCTCCAAGTTCCAGAAACTCGGCGGGCGCATCCCGCGCGGCGTGCTGATGGTCGGATCGCCCGGCACCGGCAAGACGCTGCTGGCGCGCGCCATTGCCGGCGAGGCCAAGGTGCCGTTCTTCTCGATTTCGGGCTCCGACTTCGTCGAGATGTTCGTCGGCGTGGGCGCGGCGCGGGTGCGCGACATGTTCGAGCAGGCGAAGAAGAGCGCGCCCTGCATCGTGTTCATCGACGAGATCGACGCGGTCGGCCGCCAGCGCGGCGCGGGCCTGGGCGGCGGTAACGACGAGCGCGAGCAGACCCTCAACCAGCTGCTGGTGGAAATGGACGGTTTCGAGGCCAACGTGGGCGTGATCGTGATCGCCGCGACCAACCGGCCCGACGTGCTCGACCCCGCGCTCATGCGCCCGGGCCGCTTCGACCGACAGGTGGTGGTGCCGCTGCCGGACATCCGCGGACGCGAGCAGATCCTCATGGTCCACATGCGCAAGGTGCCCCTCGCGCCCGACGTCAAGGCCGACATCATCGCGCGCGGCACGCCCGGCTTCTCCGGCGCGGACCTCGCCAACCTGGTGAACGAAGCGGCGCTGTTCGCCGCGCGCAAGACCAAGCGCCTGGTCGACATGGAAGATTTCGAGCGCGCCAAGGACAAGATCATGATGGGCGCCGAGCGGCGCTCGCTGGTGATGCCCGAAGAAGAGCGCAGGAACACCGCGTTCCACGAGTCCGGCCACGTGGTGGTAGCCAAGCTGCTTACCAAGACCGACCCGGTGCACAAGGTCACGATCATCCCGCGCGGGCGCGCGCTTGGCGTGACCATGCAACTGCCCACGGAAGACCGCTACAGCCAGGACCGCGAGCGCCTGCTCAACACCATCGCGGTTCTCTTCGGCGGCCGCATCGCCGAGGAAATCTTCATGCACCAGATGACCACCGGCGCGTCCAACGACTTCGAGCGCGCCACCGACATCGCGCGCCGCATGGTGACCCAGTGGGGCATGTCCGATGCCATGGGCACCATGGTGTACGGCGAGAACGAGGGCGAAGTGTTCCTTGGCCGCTCGATCACCACCCACAAGAACGTGTCGGAGGAAACCATGCGCCAGGTCGATGCGGAGATCCGCCGCATCATCGACATGCAGTACACGCTTGCGCGCCGCCTCATCGAGGAAAACCGCGACAAGGTCGAGACCATGGCCGCGGCATTGCTCGAATGGGAAACCCTCGACGCCGACCAGCTCAATGACATCATGGCCGGCAATCCCCCGCGCGCGCCGAAGGTGCCTGCGGCGGCCAGCCCCACGCCACCGCCACCGCCCGCCGACGGCACAGCGGGCGCGACCGCTCCCGCCGCGAGCTAGGCGCCCCGCATTGCAGAGGATCCGCGGCGCCATGCCGTCGCGGATCCAGCCGCTCCCGGGCGGCAATGCCGACACGGGACCGACCATTTCCACCAGCCTGCAATGCGGCAGGTTCTCGCTGTCGCTCAAGTTCCCCTTGATCATGGGCGTGGTGAACATCACGCCCGATTCTTTTTCCGATGGCGGGATGTTCCTTTCCCCTGCGGCGGCCATCGCGCAGGGGCGGCGCCTGGCCGATGAGGGCGCGGCGATCCTCGATATCGGCGCCGAATCAAGCCGGCCCGGCGCGCAGCCGGTCAGCGAAGAAGAGGAACTCGCGCGCTTGATGCCGGTGCTCGAAGCGCTCGCCACGCTGCCGCTGCCCGTGTCCGTCGACACGCGGCGTGCCGGGGTGATGCGCGCCGTGCTCGCCGCCGGCGCCTCGATGATCAACGACATCGAGGCGCTCGGCGCACCCGGCGCGCTGGAGGCCGTGGCCAAGTCGACGTGCGCCGTGTGCCTGATGCACAAGAAAGGCGACCCGGCGACGATGCAAGCCGATCCGCGCTACGACGACGTGGTGCGTGAGGTAGCGGATTTTCTTGCCGCCCGCGCCGCGGCGGCGCTGGCGGCTGGCATTGTGGCGGAGCGCATCGTGATCGATCCGGGCTTCGGCTTCGGCAAGACGGCAGACCACAACCTCGAGCTATTGCGCCACCTGGGCGTGCTTGCCGCCACAGGCCTGCCGGTGCTGGCGGGGCTGTCGCGCAAAGCCACGCTCGGGCGACTCACCGGGCGGCCTGCGGGCGAGCGCACGGTGGCGAGCGTCACGGCGGCTTTGCTTGCCGCGCAGCGCGGGGCGAGAATACTTCGGGTACATGATGTCGGCGACACGCGCGATGCGCTCGCCGTGTGGCGGGCAGTGGAGGCGAGATGAGCAGAAAATATTTCGGGACTGACGGCGTGCGGGGCAAGGTCGGACAGGCGCCGATGACCGCCGATTTCGTATTGCGCCTCGGTTATGCCGCAGGCAAGGTGCTGGCCGAGCGCAGCGACCGGCCGCCGTCCGAGCGGCCCGCGGTGCTCATAGGCAAGGACACGCGGATCTCCGGCTACATGCTGGAAGCCGCCCTCGAGGCGGGGTTCTCCGCCGCCGGTGTGGACGTGCTGCTCTGCGGCCCGCTGCCCACGCCGGGAGTGGCGTACCTCACGCGTGCCCTGCGCCTCATGGCGGGAGTGGTGATCAGCGCTTCGCACAACGCCTATCCAGACAACGGCATCAAGTTTTTTTCCGGCGACGGATTCAAGCTGCCCGACGAGTTCGAGGCAAAAGTAGAGCGGGCGCTCGAATTCACCATGGGCTGCAACGCCGCCGCCCAGCTCGGGCGGGCGCGACGCATCGAGGACGCCCCCGGGCGCTACATCGAGTTCTGCAAGTCGAGCTTCCCGGCGGCGCTCGACCTGAAGGGCATGAAGCTGGTGGTCGATTGCGCGCACGGCGCGGCCTACCACGTCGCCCCCCATGTTTTCCATGAGCTCGGCGCCGACGTCGTGCCCATCGGCGTGCAGCCCGACGGTTTCAACATCAACGACATGTTCGGCGCCACCGCGCCCGACCAGCTGGTCATGGAGGTGAAGCGCCACAAAGCCGACTACGGCATCGCGCTCGACGGGGACGCCGACCGGCTGGTGATGGTTGACGCGACCGGCCGCATCTACGATGGCGACGAGCTGCTGTACGCGGTGATCGGCCAGCGCGCGCGTGGCGAGAAGGTCGCCGGTGTTGCGGGCACCCTTATGACCAACCTCGGCATGGAGCAGGCCATCGGTCGCATGGGTATTGCCTTTGCGCGCGCCCGCGTCGGCGACCGCTATGTGCTCGAGATGATGCGCGAGAAAGGCTGGCTGTACGGCGGGGAGAATTCGGGCCACATCATCTGCCTCGACAAGCACACCACCGGCGACGGCCTGGTGTCGGCGCTGCAGGTGCTCACGTCGATCCGCGAATCCGGCCGCAGCTTGGCCGAGCTCACCGCGGACCTCGCGCTTTACCCGCAGGTTCTGATCAACGTGAAGGTGTCGCGCGGCTTCGACCTGAAGGCTTACCCACCGATAGCTGCGGCGCAGGCCGAGGTCGAGAAAGCGCTCGACGGGCGTGGGCGCGTCCTGCTGCGTCCTTCGGGCACCGAGCCCGTGCTGCGCGTGATGGTCGAAGGCGAGCCTCGCGCCGCGATCGAGGAGGGGGCCGAGAAGATCGCGGCGGCTGTCCGGCAGGCGGCCGGCGCCTAGCGCAGCCAGGGGTCGACCCGATGCGCGAGCCGATCCGAAAGGCGGCAGCGGTGCGCCTGCTGGGCCTGGCCCTGGCGTTGGGAGCGGCAAGCGCTGCGGCCCAGCCAGCGGGTGAGCCGCCGGCATTCAAGCCTTCGATCGGGCAGGAAGGGAAGGACGTCATCTGGTTTCCTACCCCGCAGGCCCTCGTGGACAAGATGCTCGCGATGGCCCGGGTGACGTCGGCGGACTACCTCATCGACCTGGGATCGGGGGATGGCCGAACGGTCATCACCGCAGCCCGGCGCGGCGTGCGCGCCTCGGGGATCGAATACAACCCGGACCTCGTCGAATACGCCACGCGCCGCGCGGAGATGGAGGGCGTCGCCGACAAGGCGAGCTTTGTGAAGGCCGACCTGTTCGACGCCGACCTGTCCCGCGCGACCGTCATCACACTGTTCCTGCTCGAGCGCATCAACGTGCAGCTGCGACCCAAGCTGCTCGCCCTCAAGCCGGGGACACGCATCGTCTCGAATACTTTCAGGATGGGCGACTGGGTTGCCGACGAGCGCGCCCACGCAAGCAAGGAGGAGGGCTGCCTGTCCTATTGCGTCGCCTACCTGTGGATCGTGCCGGCCAATGTAGTGGGCACGTGGAAGCTGACTTCGACCGACGCCAATCTCGGCGCCCTCGCGAAGGGAGAACTCACGCTCAGGCAGGCGTTCCAGGTTCTGACCGGCGAGCTCGCTACGGGCGATCGCGTGATGCCGGTGGCAGGGCGGGTCAGCGGCGACCTCGTGACCTTTACGGCCGATGGCTCGAAATTCGCGGGCCGCATCGGCGGGGATCGCATGGTAGGCACCGGCAAGGGGCGTGCCGGCCGATGGAGCGCTGTCCGCACTGCGAAACCGCCGCCCGCCGAAGAAAAGCCCGCGCGCCCGGCGAGGGAACCTCAGGAGAAAGTGGAACTGTAAACGCCGTGACCAAGGAGCTCGGTAGTTGACTGAGCGTGTCGCGCAACTGCACGAAGGCGCGCACCAAATTCAGGATCACTTCGACTTCGCGTGCCATATTGAGCACGGAGGCGGCGTATTAGATTCAGACTCCGTTGACACATCTGACGACGCGCCGTCGGAGTTCGCGACTTTCTCGTCTATACTGGGCATGGAGGCGCCAATGACCAACGGGTTGATCGAGATCAGGCCGGAAATCATGATGGGGAAGCCAGTGGTTGCCGGTACCCGGATCACGGTCGAACTGCTCCTCGAGAAACTCGCCGCAGGCGAAACCATGGAGCAGCTTCTCGGGGCCCACCCTGGGCTTACGCGCGAGAAGGTGCTGGCGGCACTTGAATTTGCCGCGCAGGCACTCAAAGGCGATCACGTCTACCCGCTCCAACCGACCGCTGCTTGAATCTGTACGTCGATGAAGGGGTCGACCGGCAGATTGTCGAAGCGTTGCGTTCTGCGGGGTTCGATGTCGCATACGCTGCGGAAACGGATCCTGCGATAACAGATGAGAGTCTGCTGCAGAAGGCGGTGGCGGAATCAAGGCTTCTTGTAACGAGCGACAAGGATTTTGGCGAGCTCGTCTACAGGCTTGGCAAAGTGCATGAGGGCGTCCTGCTCCTCAGAGTGTCCGGCCTACCTTCCGATCAAAAAGCCCGACTTGTCGCGGCGGCTTTGACCGCGCGGGCCGAAGATCTGCGCGGCGCGTTCTCGGTATTGTCGCCTGGCCAGCTCCGGATACGAAAGCGCAGTGGAAGCAGTTGAATCGAGCGGGTTCATTCGATTTACGCCTACTCGTCGTACGGGGTGAGCCAGGCGCTCGGGGTCTGACCGGCCCAGGGATCTTTGGACCAATGGCTGATCGTTGCCCCGCGCGAAGAAACCTCTGGGGCGGCGTCATGGCTGGAACCATATTTAAGGACTTTCTTTCCCAAGGTCGGCGTGGATGCTGGCTCCCCGGGGTATTTTTTGTCGGAACCGGTACATTCCTGAGGTGCGCAAGTAAGCGTACTCAGTGTCACGCGGCTGTCACATGCCGTCGCTAGACTCCCGCCAACTACCCAAAGGAGTCGCCATGACGCTTTATTCCACCTCGAAATTGCTGGCCTCGGCGGCCGCCGCCCTGGCGTTCGCTGCCCCTGCGCTCGCCGCGGACATTACCGGCGCCGGCGCGTCGTTTCCGGCCCCGGTGTACGCCAAGTGGGCCGAGGCCTACCAGAAGGCCACCGGCAACCGCATCAACTACCAGTCGATCGGATCGGGCGGCGGCATCAAGCAGATCACCTCCAAGACGGTCGACTTCGGCGCGAGCGACATGCCGCTCAAGCCCGAGGACCTCGAAAAGGGCGGACTGCTGCAATTTCCGACCGTGATCGGCGGCGTCGTGCCCGTGGTCAACATCGCCGGTGTGAACCCCGGCGAAATGAAGCTGACCGGCCCGGTGCTGGCCGACATCTATCTTGGCAAGATCACGAAATGGGACGACAAGGCGATTGCGGCCCTCAACCCGGCGCTCAAGCTGCCGGCGCAGGCCATCGCAGTGGTGCGCCGTGCCGACGGTTCGGGCACCACGTTCATTTTCACCAACTACCTGGGCAAGGTGAGCCCCGAGTGGAAGCAGAAGGTCGGCGAAGGCACTGCGGTGCAGTGGCCGCTGGGGCTCGGGGGCAAGGGCAACGAAGGGGTGTCGGCGTTTGTCCAGCGGGTGCCGGGCGCGATCGGCTATGTCGAGTACGCCTACGCCAAGCAGAACAAGCTCGCCCACACTACGTTACAGAACGCCGATGGGCAGTTCGTCGCGCCCGACGAGGCAACCTTCAAGGCCGCCGCCGCCGGTGCCAACTGGTCGAAGACCGCGTTCTACGAAATCCTCACCAACCAGCCAGGCAAGGCGAGCTGGCCGATCACCGGCGCCACCTTCATCCTCATGCACAAGGCGCAGGACAAGCCGGCGCAGGCCGTGGAGGTCATCAAATTTTTCGAGTGGTCGTTCAAGAACGGCGGCGCGCTCGCCTCGGAGCTCGACTACGTGCCCCTGCCTGCGAATCTGGTGGGCCTGATCTCGACCACGCTCGCCGCCAACGTCAAGGACCCGGCCGGCAAGCCCGTCTGGACGGGCAAATAGGCAGGCCGGGCCAGCGCGGGCATTAAATGGCGAGCCGGGTACACGTGGTGGGAGCGGCGGGTCCTTTGTCCGCCGCTTTCGGCGCGCAGCGGCCGCGCGCGAAGAGGTGGGTCGGGGACTTCGTCTTTGCCAACCTGACCCGCCTGTTCGCGATCCTGACGCTGGCGATGCTGGCCGGGATCATCGTTTCGCTCGTCTACGCCTCGTGGCCGACGCTGGAGAAATTCGGCTTCGCATTCCTGTGGACCAGCGAATGGAACCCGCCCAAGGAAACGTTCGGCGCGCTGGTGCCGATCTACGGTACGGTGGTCACCTCGATCATCGCGCTCCTAATCGCCGTGCCGGTGAGCTTCGGCATCGCGCTGTTCCTGACCGAGCTGTCGCCGCGATGGCTGCGCCGCCCGCTGGGGACTGCGATCGAGCTGCTCGCGGCCATCCCGAGCATCGTGTACGGAATGTGGGGGTTGCTGGTGTTCGCGCCCATCTTCGCCACGTACGTGCAGCCGGCCCTCGCCGCCACACTCGGCAAGGTTCCGTTCGTAGGCGCGCTGTTCCAGGGCGCGCCGCTGGGCATCGGCATCCTGAGCGCGGGCATCATCCTCGCGATCATGGTGATCCCGTTCATCGCCTCGGTGATGCGCGACGTGTTCGCGGTCACCCCGCCAATGCTCAAGGAATCGGCGTACGCGCTTGGATCGACGACGTGGGAGGTGGTGTGGAACGTGGTGCTCCCCTATACCAAGGTCGGGGTCACTGGCGGGATCATGCTGGGTCTGGGCCGCGCGCTGGGAGAAACCATGGCGGTCACCTTCGTGATCGGCAACACCAACTTCCTCAACGACATATCGCTTTTCAGCCCGGGCAACAGCATCACCTCGGCGCTGGCGAACGAATTCGGCGAGGCCGACGCAGGCCTGCATTCGTCCGCCCTGATGGAACTGGGCCTCATCCTGTTCGGCATCACGTTCATAGTGCTCGCGGCATCCAAGCTCCTGCTGCTCAGGCTGCGCGTGGGCGAGGGCGCGCGGACCTAGGCCGCCATGCAGATCGCGCAGAGACGCAAGTTCGTGAACAAGGTCGCACTCGCGTTGTCCCTTGCGGCGATGGCATTCGGGCTGTTCTGGCTCGCATGGATCCTGGTCACTGTGCTGCAGCTCGGGCTGGCGGGCCTGTCGGCCGCCCTGTTCACGCAAATGACGCCGCCCCCGGGCTCCTCGGGGGGCCTCGCCAACGCCATCGCCGGCAGTGTTGTCATGTGCGGCCTCGCCACATTGACCGGCACCCCGGTCGGGATCCTTGCCGGGGTCTACCTCGCCGAGTACAGCAAGGGCTCATGGCTGGGGCACGTGACGCGCTTCATCAACGACATCCTCCTGTCGGCGCCGTCGATCGTGATAGGGCTGTTCGTTTATGCGGCGTATGTGGCGCGCGTCGGCAATTTCTCCGGCACCGCGGGAGTGATGGCGCTGGCGCTCATCGTGATCCCGGTGGTGGTGCGCACGACCGAGAACATGCTGCTGCTGGTGCCCAACAGCCTGCGCGAGGCCGCTTTCGCCCTGGGGGCGCAGCAGTGGAAAGTCGTGACGCTGGTCACGCTGCGCGCCTCGCGGGCCGGGATCCTGACCGGCGTGCTGCTGGCGGTCGCGCGCATCGCCGGCGAGACCGCGCCGTTGCTGTTCACGGCCCTGTCGAACCAATTCTGGAGTCTCGACCTCTCCGAGCCGATGGCCAACCTGCCGGTGACGATCTTCAAGTTCGCCATGAGCCCGTTCGAAGACTGGCAGCGGCTCGCCTGGGCCGGCGTATTCCTTATCACCGCGGGCGTGCTCGCGCTCAATATCCTCGCGCGCATGCTGCTGCGCGACGAGCCGCAGCGTTAGGCTGACCAAGGGAGTTCGATGGACAATAGCGCAATGATGCACGAGCTGATCAACGAGGCCACAGGAGGCGTCGACGACGTGGAACTGTCCGCACGGGACTTCAACTTTTACTATGGCAAATTCCATGCCCTGAAGAGCGTCAACCTCGACATCCTGCGCAACAAGGTCACCGCCTTCATCGGGCCCTCCGGCTGTGGCAAGTCGACGCTGCTGCGCGCGTTCAACCGCATGTACGACCTGTATCCCGACCAGCGCGCCGAGGGCAAGCTGCTGCTCAACGGACGCAACCTGCTCGAGCGCGACGTCGACCTGAACGACCTGCGCGCCCGCGTCGGCATGGTGTTCCAGAAGCCCACCCCGTTCCCGATGTCGATCTACGACAACATCGCGTTCGGCGTACGCCTGCACGAGAGGCTCTCCGCGCGCGACATGGACGACCGCGTCGAATGGGCCTTGCGTAAGGCCGCGCTGTGGGACGAGGCCAAGGACAAGCTGGGCCAGAGCGGCATGAGCCTCTCGGGCGGTCAGCAGCAACGCCTGTGCATCGCGCGCGGCATCGCGGTCAAGCCGCAGGTCCTGCTGCTCGACGAGCCGACCTCGGCGCTCGACCCGATTTCGACGGCCAAGATCGAGGAACTCGTGAGCGAGCTCAAGCGCGACTTCACCATCGTGATCGTGACCCACAACATGCAGCAGGCGGCGCGCGTTTCCGACTTCACTGCCTATATGTACCTGGGCGAAATGGTCGAGTTCGGCGCGACCGACACGATCTTCATCAAGCCGCGCAAAAAGCAGACCGAGGACTACATCACCGGCCGGTTCGGCTAGCCGCGCGCGCTCGCCGGCACGCCCCGCGTGCTGCCACGCAACACTCGCGCAATTTATTGATCTCTTGGGTGCTTTTGGTTTGACCCGCGCTGGCCGCACACGGTAAAATCGCCGGCTTTTGTGGCATCGGAACCTGCAATGCGCGGTCGGCTTGTAGCCGGAAACTGGAAAATGCACGGCAGCCGGCAGGTCAACGGCGGGCTGCTCGACGCATTGCTTTCCGGGTCCGGTTCGCTAGGTGAGGTTGAATGCGCGGTGTGCGTGCCCTTTCCCTACCTTCCCGAAGTGATCGCCCGGTTATCGGGGTCGCCGCTCGGTGTGGGTGCGCAGACGCTGAGCGAGTTCGAGTCGGGCGCGTACACCGGAGAGGTGTCTGCGCCGATGCTGGCAGACATAGGCTGCCGCTACGTGCTGGTGGGTCATTCGGAAAGGCGCGCGCTGTTCGGCGAATCGGACGACAAGGTGGCGGCGAAATTCATGGCCGCGCAAAATGCGGGCCTCACGCCGGTGCTGTGCGTGGGCGAGTCGCTCGCCGAGCGCGAGGCCTCGGGCACGCAGGAAGTGGTGTCACGGCAGCTCGACGCAGTGATCGAAAAAGCCGGGGTCGCGGCGCTGGGCAGGGCGGTGGTGGCTTACGAGCCGGTCTGGGCGATCGGCACCGGGCGCACCGCGACGCCGCAGCAGGCGCAGGAAGTGCATGCGTTCCTGCGCGCGAGGATCGCAGGGCGCGCGAAGGATGTCGCGGCGGGCGTGCGCATCCTGTACGGCGGCAGCGTGAAGCCGGCCAACGCGGCGGAGATTTTTGCGATGGAAGATGTGGACGGGGGGCTGATCGGCGGCGCCTCGCTAGTGGCGGACGATTTTCTCGCGATCTGCAAGGCTGCAGCAGCGAAGGGGTAACGATGGAAAACTGGCTCAACGCAATACTCATCTTCCACGTCGTCGTGGCGCTGGCGGTCATCGGGCTGGTGCTCCTGCAGCACGGCAAGGGCGCGGACATGGGCTCCGGGTTCGGCGGCGGATCCTCGGGAAGCCTGTTCGGCGCATCCGGGTCGGCGAATTTCCTGTCACGCGCGACAGCGGTTCTCGCCACGATATTTTTCCTCACCAGCCTGGGCCTCGCCTACCTCGCCACGCATAAGACCAAGGTCAGCGGCGGGATCATGGATAACGTGAAAACCGAGACCCCGGCACCCAACAGCGCGGGAAAATCCACGCCGCCCGCGGCTGGTGCCTCCAAAGAGGCGGTACCGGGCGCAATGAAAGAACCGGCCAAGGACGTGCCGAAGGATGCCTCGGGCAACAAGGCGAAGGACGTGCCGAACTGAGCGTGTCAGGGAGAAAAAGTGCATGAGCCGCGTGCGTGCGTTTCGGCGCCGCGGGATTTTGGAGGATAATTGTCGATCAGCCCACGTGGTGAAATTGGTAGACACGCCAGCTTGAGGGGCTGGTGGCCTAAACAGCCGTAGCAGTTCGAGTCTGCTCGTGGGCACCAGCATCGAGCGGAGCCGGGAACCACCCCGGCTCCGCGCCGTTAAACCAGGATTTCTGGATCTCCTAAAAATATTCCGGGCGTGCAGCCCGGTCCCAGGCGAATGCTTGCAGAGTATTTTCCGGTCCTGCTGTTCATCATCGTCGCGGTTGCCGTCGGGGTAGTGCCCATGGTGCTGGGCAAGCTGCTCGGTCCCGGCCGCCCGGACCCGGAGAAGCTGTCGCCTTACGAGTGCGGCTTCGAGGCCTTCGAGGATGCGCGCATGAAATTCGACGTGCGCTACTACCTCGTGGCGATCCTGTTCATCCTGTTCGACCTCGAGATCGCGTTCCTGTTTCCGTGGGCGGTGGTGCTGAACGAGATCGGCCTGTTCGGGTTCCTGTCGATGATGGTGTTCCTCGCGATCCTCGTGGTCGGCTTTGTCTACGAATGGATGAAGGGAGCGCTGGAATGGGAATAGAGGGCGTCCTCAACGAGGGCTTTGTCACCACCACGGCCGACAAGCTGATCAACTGGACGCGCACCGGGTCGCTCTGGCCGATGACGTTCGGGCTTGCCTGCTGCGCGATCGAAATGATGCATGCGGGCGCGGCGCGCTACGACCTCGACCGGTTCGGCATCGTGTTTCGCCCGAGTCCGCGCCAGTCCGACCTCATGATCGTGGCGGGCACGCTGTGCAACAAGATGGCGCCGGCGCTGCGCAAGGTCTACGACCAGATGGCCGAACCGCGCTGGGTCCTCTCGATGGGCTCCTGCGCCAATGGCGGCGGGTACTACCACTATTCGTATTCGGTCGTGCGCGGCTGCGACCGCATCGTCCCGGTGGACGTGTACGTTCCCGGCTGCCCGCCCACGGCCGAGGCGCTGCTCTACGGCCTGGTGCAGTTGCAGAACAAGATCAAGCGCACCAATACGATTGCGCGCTGACCCGTTGCCCGCCGACCCCTTGCCCGCCGACCATTGCACCCTGACGCCAGCCCGCCGATGACCGCGCCGAACCCGCTCATGACACCCAGACTGCAGCGACTGCACGACGCGCTCCAGGCCACCCTGGGCGAGCGCATTGCGCGCGTCACCGTGGCGCTGGGCGAGATCACTATTGAGGTCATGGCGGCCGAGTACCGCGCGGTCGCCGAAACGCTGCGCGATTCAGCCGGCCTTGCGTTCGACCAGCTCATCGACCTGTGCGGCATGGACTACTCGACCTATGGCGAGCGCCCCCCGGGCGAGGAGGTGCACGGCTCGCGCTTTGCGGTGGTGTGCCACCTGCTGTCGCTCGAGCATAACTGGCGCCTGCGGCTGCGCACTTTCTGCCCCGAGGACGAGTTCCCGATGGTCGAGTCGATGATCGGCGTGTGGCCGGCGGCGAACTGGTACGAGCGCGAGGCATTCGACCTCTACGGCATCGTGTTCGAGGGCCATCCCGACCTGCGGCGCATCCTGACCGACTACGGCTTCATCGGTCACCCGTTCCGCAAAGATTTCCCGCTGTCGGGGTATGTCGAGATGCGCTACGACCCCGAGCAAAAGCGCGTCATCTACCAGCCGGTCACCATCGAGCCGCGCGAGGTCATCCCGCGCATCGTGCGCGAAGAGCATTACGCGGAAGGCCAGTAGGGCACATGGCCGAGATCCGCAACTACACGCTCAACTTCGGGCCCCAGCACCCGGCCGCGCACGGCGTGCTGCGCCTCGTGCTCGAGCTCGACGGAGAGGTAATCCAGCGCGCCGACCCGCACATCGGCCTGTTGCACCGCGCCACCGAGAAGCTGGCCGAGCACAAGACCTTCATCCAGTCGGTGCCCTACATGGACCGGCTCGACTACGTCTCGATGATGTGCAACGAGCACGCCTACGTGATGGCGATCGAGAAGCTCGCCGGCATTGAAGTCCCGATCCGGGCCCAGTACATCCGCGTGCTGTTCGACGAGATCACGCGCATCCTCAACCACCTGCTGTGGCTGGGCGCGCATGGCCTGGACATCGGCGCGATGACGGTGTTCCTGTATTGCTTTCGCGAGCGCGAAGACCTCATGGACTGCTACGAGGCGGTGTCCGGGGCGCGCATGCACGCGGCCTACTACCGCCCCGGCGGGGTCTACCGCGACCTGCCCGAGAAGATGCCGCAGTACAC
>JBBQCV010000009.1:0-43868 GCA_038319115.1 Burkholderiales bacterium
CTCCACCAGCCCGGCCACCATCGACAGCGCGAAAATGAACAACGAAAAGAACTCCCACGGGCCGAACTCGAGCGCGATGCGCGCCAGCGGCCCGGTGGCGAGGATCAGGAACGCGCCGCCGAGCAGGCCGCCGAAGAACGACGCCCACACGCCCAGCCAGATGGCGCGCCCAGGCTCGCCCTTCTTCGCCATCGGGTGGCCATCGAACGTGGTGGCGATGGCCGAGGGCGTGCCGGGCAGGCCCAGCAGCACCGCGGTCACCAGGCCGCCCGCCGAGCCGCCCACGTACACGCCGGTCATCGTCGCGAGTCCCTGCAGCGGATCGAGGCCAAAGGTGAACGGCAGCACCACGATGATCGTCATAGTGATGGTCACCCCGGGCAGCGCGCCGCCGATGACGCCGGCCAGCGTGCCGCAGAACAGCGGCACGAGGTACTTGAACTGCACGATATTGACTAACGCGGTGGCGAGCAGGTCGTACATGGCCTAGAAATCCGTCCAGCGGCCGCGTGGCAGCAACACCGACAGCTCGCGCTCGAATATCAGCCAGGTCAGGAACGAGGTGGCCAACCCGAGGACCAGCGCGCCGGCCCAGCCCTTCGCGCTGCGTGGCCGCGACAGCAGCACGCTCGATCCGAACACATACGCGAAAGTGGCAATGCGGAAACCGAGCGCGGGCAGCGCGGCGCAGTACAGCCCGAAGACGCCGAAGCTCAGCGCCACGAGCATGTAATTGGGCTTGGCCGCCGGCGGCACGGGCGACGCCTCGACGTCACGCAGGCCGGTAGCCGAGGGCTGCCTGGGCCACCCGAAGAATTCGCCCACCACCAGCCCGAGCGACAGGAGCGCGGTGAGCCCGAGCACGATGCGCGGGTAGAAGCCCGGGCCGACCGGCACCAGCGGGCTGTCCTTGAGGTCGAGCGTCAGCGCAAACAGCACCAGGCTCGCGGCGAGCACCACGAGCCCGGCAATTGCGTCCCGGCTCACCGTTTCAGCAGCCCGAGGTCTTTCGCCAGGGTCTTGTTCAGGTCGTCGTTGCCCTTGAGCCAGTCGGCGTATTGCTTGCGGCCCATGTAGCGCACGTCGGTGGCCTGCTTCTTCATCGAGTCGACGAACGCCGGCTCCTTGGCCGACGCTGCGCAAGCGGACTCGAGCTTGGCGAGGACGTCGCCGGGCGTGCCCTTGGGCGCAAGCACGCCGCGGTTCACGTCATACACCACGTTGACGCCGAGTTCCTTGAGCGTGGGCACGTTGGGCATCTCGGGGCTGCGCTTTTCGGTGGCGATGGCGATGAACTTGAGCTGGCCGGCCTCGACCTTGCCCTTCTGCGTCATGTTGGAGTCGGTGAGGTCGATGTGGCCGCCGAGGATCGCGTTCATGCGCGGCGCGAGCCCTTCGTAGGACACGTACTTGAACTTGATCCCGGCGGCCTTTTCGATGAGCGCGGGGAAGAAATGGCTGGTCGAGCCCAGCGTCGCGCCCACCGTGATCTGGCCCGGGCGCGCCTTCGCATCGGCGAGCAGCCCCTTCCAGTCGTTCCACGGCGTCTTGGGGCTCGCGGTGAGCACCGAAGCGGTCGAGGCGATCAGGCAAACCGGCTCGAAGTCGTGGTAGTTCACGTCGGCCACGCCGGTGTAGTAGGTGGAGTGGATGTAATCGTGCACCGCGAACAGGGTGTACCCGTCGGGCGGCGAGTCCTTGGCTTCCTTGGCGCCCTTGGTGCCCGAGGCGCCGCCGACGTTGGCGATGACCACCGTCTGGCCCAGGTGCTTCTGGAACAGCGGCCCGAACGGCCGGAAGATGTTGTCGGTGTCTCCGCCGGCGGCCCATGGCACGATCAGCTTGATCGGGCGGTCGGGGTAGGCGGCGAAAGCGGACACGGCGAAGGTGAGCCCGGCGAATACTGCGATCAGTTTTTTCATGGTCCTAGTCTCCTTGGATTACAGCGAGGGCATCTTAGCCCTGGCGCGGAGCCGGGGCAAACACGGTCCGCGACGGGGCACGCGACCGTAAACTACCAGTGCAGCGCGACCCCCGACCGCAACCGGGAGAGAGAACCGAAATGCGCAGGGAATCAGGGAAGAAAAGCGGTCTCCTTGAGCATCTCTGCGAGTTTCAATAGGGTGCTTCGCATAGACCGCTTAGTCGATGTTTTCGGCATCCTTGTACATGACCTTATGGCGTGTTGTCGTCACCCATTCGTCGATTTGCTCATCGGTCATGAAATGGGTTTGGTCAAACCGGTTCCAGTTGGCAATGTCGCCCAGGCTCTTTTTCCAGCGCTTATACGGCTGCTTGGCTGGAGGCCCAAAGCACATGATGTCGAGCACGGAAAGCTCCTCAGGTATGCCAAGGAGGGGCTTCATCGCCCGTTGTGCCTTTTCCTGCCCGATCGCAGTCACCCACCAAACGCCATAGCCGATCGCCGCAGCGGCAAGGTGGGCGGACATGGTCGCGGCCGCTACGCTTTGCAGGAGGATGCGCTCGGCGTTTTCCTTGTACATCCTGTCCAGTTCGGAGCCGTCGTTCAGCACCGGGAACGCCTTCACCCAGCGGAAATCGCTCGCAACCACGATGAAACCTGGCGCTGACGAAAGACCCCGGTAGTCGGGAGTCGGAAACTTCATCTTCTGCTTCGCCCGGAAGACTTGCTCCTCGCGGAAGTACTCCATGATCTTATTCTTGAGATCCTGTTCGGTGACCGCGATGAAGTGCCAAGGCTGCGCGTTCGCCCCAGAAGGGCTGTGGCGCGCGGCCTCCAGGATCATCTCGTAGTGCTCGCGCGGCACGGTATAGGCCGGATCGAAGGCTCGCACCGTCATCCGGTCGCGCACCACATCCATGAGCGCGTCGTACCTCGAACGATCACTGAAATCGTACTGCTTCGCCGATGTCTGGTTCACGGAATCGTCCCTTGAATGTACCGCTGTGATCATAACGATTTGCCGCCAACGAGCCTGGGGCAGATGCATTGATACGCCCTCAACGCAACGCTGCCTATGCGCGCTGCGACACAGACGGGGACGCTGTTTTTCATATATAGGATAGGGCATGATTTCTGCCACCCGTCCAGTCTTGGTATGCGCCGTATCTGCGCTCCTGCTTAGTGCAGCCGCTTCGGCCGTCGAGGTCAGTGGCATCACGGTGGCAGAGCGCGCTCGAATCGGCTCCAGCGGAACCAACCTCGTGCTTAACGGCGCTGGAGTGCGTACACGCCTGATCTTCAGGATCTACGTCGCCGCGCTGTATCTTCCCGCGAAGATAACCAGTGGCGAAGAAATCCTGCGCGACGACCAACCAAGGCGCCTGCTACTGCTCATGTTGCGCGATTTGACCGCAAAAGAAATGACGACCTCGATGACCGAAGCCCTGAATGAGACGCTTACGCCCGCAGAGCGAGCACCCCTGGCGTCGCGCGTGCAGCAATTCAACGCCATTCTTGAAGCACTTCGTGACGTAAGACAGGGAACGCAGATAGCGATCGATTACGTGCCGCAGCGCGGCACCAGCGTCCTGGTGGATGGCAAGGAAAAGGGGCGTATTCCCGGGGCAGACTTTAACCAGGCGCTACTGCGTATGTGGATCGGCGCCCGCCCCAGGGACGTCGAACTGAGAACGGCGTTGCTCGGAGTCGGACCAGGCGCAAAGTGATTTCTGCCAGGGGCAGTCATTTGTGCGAAGCGCTTTGGCCGGCACGCAGTGGTCCGACGGCGAAATCCACGAACGCGCGCACGTTCGGCGACAACAGCCTTGCATGCGGATACACCACATGGATCGGCGATGGGGCTGGTTCGAAGGCGCCCAACACGCGCTTCAGCTTGCCGGCCTCAAGCAGCGTGTTTACCTGGTAGCTGAGGAACTGCCCGCATCCCAGACCGCTCAGGCATGCGTCTATGGCGACGTCGAACTGGTTGGTGCGCAGGGCCGGATGGATCGGGACGCGCGCGGCCGGATTACCGGCGAATGACCACTCGTTAGCGGAGGTGAGTCCGGTGAACGCGATTGTGGCGTGCGCACCGAGATCCGCAGGATTTTCAGGCGTGCCGGCGCGTTTGAGGTAGGACGGCGCCGCGCAGGTTACGCGACGCGTTTCGCCCACGGGGACCGCAACCAGGGTGGATTCCGGCAGTTGGCCGATGCGCAGGCCGGCATCGATGCCTTCCTCTACAAGGTCGACGACTCGATCGAGAAGCAACAGTTCGATCTCCAGCGCTGCATACCTGGCCATGAACGCCGCGACAACGGGCGCGACATGCATGCGGCCATACATCACCGGCGCGGTCAGCCGCAGCCGGCCTTTCGGCTCTGCCCGGCGAGCGGAGAGCGCTGCGTCGGCTTCCTCCACTTCGGCGAGCACGCGCTTGCAGCGCTCGTAGTATTCCCGGCCCTCGTCGGAAAGCGACGATCGGCGGGTGGTGCGATTCATCAGGCGCACGCCCACGGCGCGCTCGAGCGCCGCTAGGGAACGCACCACCGAAGGCCCCGACATGTCGAGCGCCTGCGCGGCGGCGGTCAGGCTTCCACCCTCGACGATCCGCACGAATACTTCCATGGCGCGCAGCTTATCCATAACAGAGTATTAATCCACAATATGGATAAATCAAGTTACCAATGCGGCATTTATTGTTCCAATAGCATCAATCATGATGTTCCCTGAGGTCGGGCTGCTCGATTCCCCCGCCCGCAAGGCCACCCAGGAGAATCCCAATGAAAACCTTCGCCGAGATCGCCTTCACCCCCGCTGTGCAGGCGCTGCAGGAGGCGCACGGCTCGCGCGCCTCCTATGCGCGCATGCAAGCGCGGCCAAGCGAAGGACTGGGTGCCCGCGAGGTGGAATTCCTTGCGCGCGCCGACAGCTTTTTTATGGCGACAGTGAACGAGACCGGGTGGCCGTACGTGCAGCACCGGGGCGGCCCGCGCGGGTTCCTGAAGGTGCTCTCGCCCTCGCGCATCGCCTTCGCCGACTTCGGCGGCAACCGCCAGTTCGTCAGCACAGGCAACGCCTCGCGTGACGACCGCGTGTCCGTCATTGTCATGGACTACCCCAACCGCGCACGCTTCAAGCTCCTCGGCCGGCTGCGGTTCGAGGCAATCGGCGAGGCAGACGCGGAACTCGTCTCTTCCGTCAAACTCCAGGACTACCGCGCACGAATGGAGAGAGTCGCCGTAATCGAGGTTGAGGCGTTCGATTGGAACTGCCCCCAACACATTACTCAGCGATTCACGCTCGAGGACATCGAGGCCGCATCGAAGCCACCGCACGAGCGTATCAATCAGCTGGATGCCGAAGTCGCGGCGGCGCGCCGGAATTGAACCACGCGCGAGGGCCCGCCGTCACACCTGGCGCTTCACTCCCACCAGCGCGACATGACCGGCTGAGCGATAGAGATTGAAACCGGCAGGGCCTGTGTTGAACAGGTGGATTACTTTGCACTGCCGCTTGATTTGGGCGTAGTTCGTGAACACCGAGTAGGAGTACGCGAGGCCGTCCCCTTTCGAGATGCCGTAGCCTTTGCCTCGTGTCTTGAGCAGGTTGGCAACGGGCCACAAACCAAACAAGTCGATGACCTGTTTGAGGGTTCGGGTCAGGAACGAACCCTGGCCGAAGTTGTTGGCATCGGAAATGAAAATCGCCTTGTCAGCGACCCTCAGCATCTCCGCGACGGCCCGCGCGGGTGTCTTGATGTGATGCAGCACCCCGAACTCGCAGACCATATCAAACTGGTTGTCTTCGAACTGGAGCGCAAGGGCGTCGCCGCCGGTGAGCTCGGACCGCGATATTCCCTTGGAATATGCTATTTCACGCAACTCTTTGACCGGTTCTATTCCCCGGATCAGGAGATCAGGGCGCACCTTCTTGAGATGTTCGATCGCCCTTCCAGTACCAGAGCCGATGTCGAGAATGGACGTTACACCCAGAAAATCTATGACACCCAGAAGTACGCAGAGCGCCAGGTAATGCTCATCACGTTCGTCAACGTGCATTGCATCGTATTGCCGCGCAGTCTCAGCGTAATAGCGCTGTTGCAGCTCTACCTCCAGGCCGGCTCTGGATTTCATGCTCGACGCCCCCTCTGGAGCGTTTTAACAGCTTTCAGCCGGCGATGACGGGCAGCTCGAAGTAAAAGCGGCTGCCTTCTCCCAGTGTGCTCTCGGCCCAGATCTTCCCGCCGTGGGCTTCGACGATGCAGCGGGAGATATGGAGGCCGAGACCCAGGCCCCTGCGGTCGTTCTTTCCCACCTGCGAGAAGCGCTCGAATACCGCTTCGAGCATTTTTTCGGGGATGCCCGGTCCGGTGTCGCTCACGCAGAAACGCACGCCACCATCGACGTGCTCCCGGAAAATCCGGATCGCCCCGCCCTTAGGGGTGAACTTGATCGAATTCGTGACCAGGTTGGCGAGCACCTGGAGCATCCGGTCGTGGTCGAATTCGGCCTCCAAACCAGGCCCGGCCCCGTCCGATTCCAACGAGATGCTCTTCGCAGCCGCAGACGCTTGGAACACTTTCGCGGCCTCAGCGACGAGAGAGGCCGTGTCCGCCTTGGCACTCACGACCGTCAGCTTGCCGGCGTCGATGCTGGCTACGTCGATCAAGTCGCCAATGAGGCGATTCATGCGCGCAGCATAGCGCTGGATGCTCGCGGTGCCCTCGAGTGTCCGCTTGCCTTCGTCGCTTTCGGAGGCACGCTGGGCGAGCATCGACGAACTCAGGACGATCCCATTGAGCAAGTCGCGCAGGTCGTGGCAGACCATGCCAAGGAAATCGTCCCGGTTTGCAACGGCGTCGTCCGAGCGGGCGCGCTCGATCAGCAGCGTCCTGTCGGTGGCCTCGCGTTCCAGCGGCAGCAGCAGGTCCAAGGCGCGCGCATCTTCCCTGCGCTCGCGCTCAAGGCTCTCGTCCGCGGTGGCCCGCTCCTCGCGCAGGGTTTGGTCTTCGACCGCCCGTTCCTCGGCCACCGTATCGCTCGTGGAAACGTTCGGCGCAGGATGGGCGAGCTGTTCGTCGGCCTTTTCGCGCGCGACCTCCAGAATGGCGTCGGCGTTCTCACGGGCACGCCGGACGATCTGGTCGGCGTCCTCGTCGACGGACTGCTGTGTGTCGGACAGGGCGCGGTCCGTATTTTCACGCTCCGTGCGCAGGTTCTCGTCGGTCAGTTCCCGCTCGGCGGAAGCATGCTTGTCCTCGTTGTCCATTGTTTTCCTCGCTCTCCCCTGCATTGTATAGCGGCCATGGGGCGCCATGGACTGTTCGCTACCGTATGGAGCGCGTGCCCGCGATTTCAGCGATCCCGGACCATTCTGCGATAGCACCCGTTAATCCACGATCGCCTGGATCACCATCGTACGGAACTGGTTGCGCAGCGCAACCCGGTCGGGGACGCTCACCTGGATCATGTAGATCGCGATGAGCTGCTCCTTCGGGTCGACCCAGAACAGCGTGCCTGCGTTGCCGGCCCAGCCGTATTCGCCCACGCTGCCGGCGAGTACCGCCACGCCGGGCTCGCGCCGCACCTGGAACCCCAGGCCAAAACCCAGCCCCGGGGCGTCGATGGGAATGGTGCCGAGGTGGTCGGCGGTCATGTACTCGACGGTCTTTTTGCCCAGCAACTGGAAATTGCTGAGCTTGCCGCCGTTAAGCAGCATGGTTGCGAAGCGCAGGTAATCCGAGGCGGTGCCCACGAGCCCCCCACCGCCCGATTCGTACTTCGCCTGCAGGCCGACATCGAAGCGCGATGTGGGCGGCGGCCCGCCCGGGCGCTGCCACGGCTGCGCGGCACGCGAGAGCTTGTCGGCCGGGATGTAGAACGCAGTGTCGGTCATGCCAAGCGGCCGGAAGATGCGCTCCTCGAAGAAATCGCCCAGGCGCTTGCCCGAGACGACCTCGACCACCCGTCCCAGCACATCGGTGGACACGCCGTATTCCCAGCGCGTGCCGGGCTGGTATTTGAGCGGGATTTTTGCCAGCTTGGCCACGAGGTCCGCATTGGTGTCGTCACGGCTGCCGATCTTCGCGTCGAGGTAGGCGGCGTTGACCGGGCTGGTACCACGCGTGCCGTAGGTGAAGCCCGACGTGTGGCGCATGAGGTCCTGCAGCGTGATCTCGCGCTGCGCCGGCGCCACCTCGTAGATCTTGCGCCCGGAGGCGTCGGTGCGTTCGGTGCCGACTTTCATGTGCGCGAGTTCGGGCAGCGTGCGCGAGACCGGGTCGTAGACCTGCAGCCGGCCTTCCTCCTGCAGCATCATCGCCGCGGTGGTGGTGATCGGCTTGGTCATCGAGTAGATGCGAAAGATGGAATCGCGCGCCATCGGCAGGCCCTTGTCGCGGTCGCGATAGCCGAAACTTTCGAAATACGCGATGCGCCCGCGCCGCGCGACAAGGAGGACCGCGCCAGGAAGTCGCCCGGCATCGACGTGGTCCTGGGTCACGCGGCCAAGGCGCGCGAGGCGCTCCGACGACATTCCCACTTCCTCGGGCTTGCCGGCCTTGGGGAGGATTTCCGCGCCATGCACCGCGCAAACGGCCCCGGCGAGCAGCACGCCCGCAATGAATGACTTCAAGTGGTTGTCTCCTGGAGCGATCCGGATGTGGGGGTGGGCCCCCATATTTTCTATTATAGGGACCGGCACTGGCGCGCACGAGGCGATATCGGCACTGCCAGGCATGCCCGCACGAGCCTGTCGCATTGCTCCACTTGCCAACGCGCTGACGTTCGCGTTACCGGCGCGCGCCGCTCTTGGCGCGCGCCGGTGTAGACGTGGCGGTCAGACCTCGCAAGTATCCGGGCATCTCCTGGCGCAGAACCTGCCGCAGAAGTTTCTCCGTCACCGGCTGGTCACTCTCGGACAGGTACTTACGCAATGCCTCGTTCATCATGGTTTGATACCCCGTCCCGGCCTTATCCGCACGCGCCCGGAATTGATCCAGTACGACGTCATCAATGAAGATGGAAATGTTATGAAGCGTTGTTCGCTCATGGCAGCCGGGTCTTCGACGGTGACAGCAAGCGGACCCTCAAGCATCCCTTCCGCGCCGGCTTCAAACAGGTTGTTTACCGACGATCTTGTCGTACTCCGCATGAGGCCCCACCCAAAACCACTTGATACCGCCCGGCACGTCGTGGCCAACAGCGCGATAACGCGCGCCCACTCGAACGGACCAGACCTTTCCGATGCGCTTGAAGTGAAGTGACGGATGCCGCGCGTCTGCTTTAAGAAGCCGAAAATTCTTGTCGGCGATCACACGTACCTCATGGGGCAGTGCTTCATACAGTACCCAGAAGCGCGATGATGCCCAGTGCTTCAAAGCAATCGGCTCTTGCCCGTCCCATGCTCCGCCAACGACTCGTCGATGAGTCGATCAAGCTTCCCGGCTGCAGAGTCGGATTCAATCTGACCGTCCCACGCCAGGGCATCGAATTCCTCAAACCATACCCGGAGCCTCGCTAATTCTTCTGGCGAAAGATTCTTGATGCGATTTTCAATCTGTTCGACCTCGCTCATTCGAGACCTCCGATCTGGTTTCGTTTGCAAATTGTACGCCGGTCAATATCGTGGGCTAACGATGCATCAGCCGCGCGCGGCTTCTTGCGCGTCGGGTGCATGCCGTTGTCAGGCGTCATCCGTCACGCACACGTAGAAGAAATCGCACTGGAGTTCCTTACCGGCTTGGCGCATCCTGAAGAATTAGGATTTCTGGCTTTTCCGCCGAATGCCATTCCGCAGTGTGCGCTTCGCCTTGAGGCGACGCCCAAAAGCCCTTTGCGGATTCCACTGAGTCCCAGTCGAATATGCAGTAAGCAACATTGAGATCGTCTGCTAGCGCGCAGTATGCGGCGCCGCGTTCACCGTGACTAGTGCGCATCGGAGCCTGCTCCCTGAGTGTTTCGAGCAGGCTCCGGGGATACGCCACCCGCGCTCGGACTATAACTTTGGCCATGCGATCACCTTTTCACTCCTGCCGTAGAGAGTTGGTCATGTAATCAATTATTGGAAGCAGAATCACGGCATCACGTTCCCGATACGAAAGGGTGACCGTGAACGAGCGAGGACTTCTCCACATGCGAAGGCCTCGAACTCGTGTTACCCCGGCATCACCAGCCCCAGAGTGTTGATGCTCATGCACTAGGACGTACAGTCCGTTTATTATCTGCATCTTGGAACCGTACCAGTTCAGCATTCTTACCCCCATCGACTTCAGCGGCGCCTCCGCCACCTTTCGCATCTGCACATCGATTTCCCTGAGGTCGGCTGGAGTAATTTGTCGTGCATCGGTCTGCGTAATTAGGTTGTCAGGATAAAACCGGGCGTTTACCAAAGCGACAGTCTCGCCGCGGTCATCATAAAGGTTCGCGGCGAAGCTAAGCGTTGACTCGGTCTGCCGGTACCCTTTTGCCTCTACGAACGTGTCAATTGTGGTGCGTTGATTGCCCGAGAGAACGACCCAGTTCTTCGGAACCTCGATTGATGCCCCTTTGCCAAGTGGCACGCGCACGAAGTTCGAGGCGCCCTCGACGGGCGCCCCTGCGAAGCTCAATACCAGCCCAGAGAGGATAAGCGCGCGAACTCGATGTTTCCAGGCCATCATTGTGATTGCTCCTTCACCTTTCCTGCCCTTCGAAGTATCCAATATGACACGAACGCAACGAGGGTCAGCGCTAAGTGCGTCTTGCTCTTGCTTCCGAGGGCGGTGAAAAGGACCACGTTAAAGAACCAGAAGAAAGCACAAATGCCAATTGCCGGCCATTTGTTAATCGGCCGTCTGAGGATGGCATACCGGATCAAGACGGGAGGCGTAAGGCCAATACCCCACGTCAGGACAATGCTTACCACAATAGTTGCTGCATCAAGCTCGGCCATCTTCGCCCCCCTCGGCTGACGCGCCTTGTCGTTGTGAACGGCGAGCCAGAGAGATGCTGGCGCATGGGACGCCGCTGAAGGCCCGTCCGTTCCACATGGAGTTAGACGGCCAGCCGGTGCGAATCGGACACGAACGGAGCCAGGGCATCACGTCCGCGTGCGATATCCCGCAGAATTGGAGAGATCTGTTCAGCAATCGCGTCGCTGATAGCGTCGAGTGGTAGACCATCCGCGACACATCTAATCCTGACGTCTCTGATGTTTTCTACCGCTTCAGCCGCTATGACAATCTCCAACCAAGCCTGATTCGATAGGTCCGCGTCGATGGTGCCGTTATACTTCTGCCACGCTTCGGTCGAGAGTGGCTGCACGACCACACTCCACCAGCGCCTCTTCTCAACGCATATAGCAGCCGCCGACTGCGCACGTAATAGTTCTGCGTCGATTAAGCGTGCTGCCCTCTTGATCTCGATGGCATGACTGCGGCTGTTTCTCTCTCGGTCTGCCCGCTCACGTCTCACGGCGAGAATATAGGTGGTAGCCGCGCCAATGGTCGCACCTACAATGGTCGACAACATCGCGACAATTGCGACGATGATCGCCGTACTCATCAATTGCTCCCTCACGATGGTTCTGGCTTGATTATCCCGATCACATATCGGCAAAGCGTGCGCAGTAACGTGCTACGGTCCGTCTTCCGGCATGCAGCTGTCGGGCTGCATACGCTCGCTAGTCCAACCGCTTGCATTCGTGCTTCCATGGGGAATGAACCAATTCAGAGAAATCGGCGAACCCACCATAACTACTGTCTCGAAAATTCGGTGATGCAAAGTCGATGTCCAGTATATGGACGGGACTCCATCGAGCCTTGTTGGAGCCGTAGTCCTTCGCGATCCAGTGAACGACCACCCTGAGACGGTCTGCGGAGATCCAAACTGGTTGGAGGGTCGAGTTTGTAGGGAGAAACCAATCTTTTCCAGTGACTTTGGTGTAGGTGACGCTTGCCTTATCTGGGGAGACGGCAAGGCGAAAGATTGTGCGGTCCTGCTTCGTGTTCCCGTCAACCTTATAGCGATCGCATTCCAGAACCCTCTGAGCATGAGCATTGGCTGCGACGACGAGGAGAAGTGCAAGCATTGCTCTCATGGCGGTTCCATTATGCGGCCCAACGAACAGGGTCGCTTCCGACGTGCGCAAGCATGCCGGATACGATCAGTTGGACTAAACCGCTGGATTCAAGGCGCAAGCGGCGGCACTTTTGAATTGGATGCGAGCGCGGATGCGAGATGCGCGGAGTCGAGGTGCAGGGCGCGGCGTACATGGCGGTGGCGGGTCGTTTGCCGAAACGCGAATAGGGGTGAAGGCACTATGTCAGAGGGCCGAATTCGGGTCAACGCGGCCTTTGGGCGCGACATTTGGGCGTAAGCCGACCCGGCATCCGTGGCGCTCGCATGAGACGACTCAGATACCTACCGACCCCTTGGGAACGAGGCGGTAAAATCGCGGTCCCACCGCAGTCCCCCCGCACTCTGAGCGAAGCCATCCCATGCGCGAACCCACTGCCAAGACCATTTTCCTCAAGGATTACACGCCGCCGCCGTTCCTCATTTCGGCCATCGAGCTCGATGTCGAGATTCGCGACGCCGACGCTTTCGTGCGCGCGCGCCTCGCGATCCGCCGCAACCCCGACGCGGCCGACCCGGCCGCGGCGCTGGTGCTGAACGGCGACGAACTCGCGCTGCAGGCGATCTCCCTCGATGGCCGCAAGCTGGCCGCCGGCGAATACGAGGTCGACAACGAAAAGCTCACCGTCGCGGTTGTGCCCGACGAATTTCGCCTCGAGACCGCGGTGGTGATCGTGCCGCAGAAGAACACCAATCTCGAGGGCCTGTACGCCACCAAGGCCGGGTTCGTCACCCAGTGCGAGGCCGAGGGCTTCCGGCGTATCACGTGGTTCCTCGACCGGCCCGACGTGATGGCCAAGTACACCGTCACCGTGCGCGCCAACAAGGACAAGTACCCGGTGCTGCTGTCCAACGGCAACCTCGTGGGTTCGGGCGAGCAACGCGGCGGGCGGCACTGGGCGAAGTTCGAAGACCCCTTCCCCAAGCCCTCCTACCTGTTCGCGATGGTCGCGGCCAAGCTCGAGATGCTCGAGGACTCGTTCGTCACCAAGTCCGGCCGCACCGCGCGCCTGGCGATCTACGTGGAGCCGGGCAAGCTCGACCAGTGCGGCTTCGCCATGCAGTGCCTCAAGAGCTCGATGCAGTGGGACGAGGAGGTGTTCGGCCTGGAACTCGACCTCGACCAGTACATGATCGTGGCGGTGGGCGACTTCAACTCCGGCGCGATGGAGAACAAGGGCCTCAACATCTTCAACACCAAGTACGTCCTCGCGCGCCCCGACGTGGCCACCGACGTCGACTACCAGAACATCGACCGCGTGGTGGCGCACGAGTATTTCCACAACTGGACCGGCGACCGCGTCACCTGCCGCGACTGGTTCCAGCTTTCGCTCAAGGAAGGCCTCACGGTGTTCCGCGACCAGGAATACGGCTCGGACAAGTATTCGCGCCCGGTGCAGCGCATCCAGGAGGTGCGGGGATTGCGATCCGCGCAGTTCCCCGAGGACGCCGGCCCGATGGCGCACCCGGTGCGGCCGCAGTCGTACATGGAAATCCGCAACTTCTACACGATGACGGTGTACGAAAAAGGCGCAGAAGTCGTGCGCATGCAGCACACGCTGCTCGGTGCGGAACTCTTTCGCAAGGGCATGGACCTGTATTTCGAGCGCCACGACGGCCAAGCCGTCACCACCGACGATTTCGTCGCCGCGATGCAGGACGCTTCGGGCATTGACCTCACCCAGTTCAAGCGCTGGTACGACCAGGCCGGCACGCCCGTGCTCGATGTGAAAGGCGAATACGACGCTGCAGCCCGGCGTTACACGCTCACCGTGAAGCAGTCGTGCCCGCCCACGCCCGGCCAGCCGGACAAGCTGCCTTTCCACATCCCGTTCGCGGTCGGCCTCGTCGGCCCCGATGGCAAGGACGTAGCTGCCAAGCTGCTTTCGGTGAAAGAGGCGGAAGAAAACTTCGTCTTCGAAGACGTGCCCGCCAAGCCGGTGCCGTCGATCCTGCGCGGGTTCTCCGCGCCGGTGTGCGTCAACTACGATTACAGCGAAGCCGACCTCGCCCACCTCATGGCGCACGACTCGGACCCGTTTAACCGCTGGGAAGCCGGCCAGCGCCTGGCCACCGGCCTGTTGCTCGGCGGCCCGAAAGAAGCGCCGCGCTCGTTCATCGAGGCCTTCGGCCGCATGCTCTCGGATGCGCCCAGCGATCCGGCATACGGCGCCGAGGCGCTCAACCTGCCTTCGGAGGCCACGCTCGCCGAGCAGATGGAGGTGGTCGACCCCGACGCGCTGCACGCCGCGCGCAACGGCCTGCGCCGCCAGCTCGCCCAGGCGCTGCGCGCAGAACTCACCGCCACCTACGAAGCGATGAAGGTGGCCGGACCGTATTCGCCCGATGCAGCCTCGGCGGGCAAGCGCGCGCTGCGCAACCTGTGCCTGGGCATGCTCATGGAGTTGAACGACGACGAAGCCCGCGCCCTGTGCGTGACGCAATTCGAGCACGCCGACAACATGACCGACGCGATGGCCGCGCTGACCTTCCTCGCCAACACCGATTGCCCGGAGCGCGTTGCCGCGCTGGAGTCGGTGTACGAGAAGTGGAAGCGCGAGCCGCTGGTGGTCGACAAGTGGCTCGCGGTGCAGGCCACCTCGCGCCTGCCGGGCACGCTGGCCGAGGTCAAGCGCCTCACGGCCCACCCCGCCTTCGACATCCGCAACCCGAACAAGATCTACGCGCTGATCCGCGCCTTCGTCGCCGCCAACCATGTGCGTTTCCACGCCGCCGACGGTAGCGGTTACGCCTTCGCCGCCGACCAGGTCATCGCCATCGACAAGCTGAACCCGCAGGTGGCTTCGCGCGTGGCGCGCGGTTTCGACCGCTGGAGGAAATTCGACGCCGGCCGGCAGGCCCACGCCAAGGCGGCGCTTGAAAGGATCCTGGCCACCGAGGGCCTGTCGCGCGACGTGGCCGAGATCGTCGGCAAGGCGCTCGCCTGAACAGGTGCACGCCGATAATTACGCGGATTCGATTTACTAGAACGGCCTGCCGCTTGGCTCTCCCGCCAGTTGATGTACCGGTACCGGTACATTTTTGAGCGTCCAGGCTGGCGCAAGGCGGCGCGGGCTACTTCCAGCCGATGACTTCGTAGCCGCGCTCGGCCATGCACCGGCCGACAAAGTTTTGGAACGCCGGATTGCCGCCGCCGGAGTGGTTCATCGCCCCGCCGACCGCGCCTGCTGTGCCGCCGATCGCCGCGCCTGCCGCCGCGTCGTTGAACACGTTGCCGCCGCGGATCAGGCCGCCGACGGCCGCCGCCGCACCACCGACGGCGGCGCCGGTCATGCCCCCGCGCATCGCCGAGCCGCTACCCGACCCCGCGCCAGCCTTGGTGGCGAGGGAAACGCAGTCGTCTACATCGCGTTGAGCCGCCGCATCGCCAACCTGCTTGAACTTGGCGTTGGGGTACAGCACCGGCAATGCCTGCCCCGCGCAACCGGCGAGCATTGCGCCGGCCAAAACCAAACATGGGATTTTCATGGCGGCTTCCTGAAGTGGGGGGCAAGGATACAACTTAAGCGTCGCCCGCGTTCACGAGGTAGATCCCCGCGCCGACCAGCAGCGCGGCACCCAGGAAGGCCGGCGTGACGGGCTCGCGCAGGATCAGCATGCCGGCCGCGACGCCGAACAATGGTGTCAGGAACGAAAACACCGACAGGCGTGCCGCGAAATAGCGCGTAAGCAGCCAGAACCACCCGAGGTAGCTCAGGAAAGCAACAATGACCGCTTGGTAAACGAGACTCCCGAGGACGACGGGAGTCAGCTTGGTGACACCCGGCTCGCCCTTGGCCACGGCCAGCACCGTGAGCATCACAGCGGAGACGGCCAATTGGTAAAACAGCGTCTTGCCGGCGCTGATGGCGCTCAACCGCGTCGCGCGAATCAGCACGGTGGTGGCCGCCCAAAGCGCGCCCGCGATCACGCCGCACAGGTCGCCGGCGAGGGTCGGGCGCGCAGAGGCGAATCCGTCGGCAAAGGCCAGCGCCAGGCCGCCAAAGGCAACCAGGATTCCCGCCCACTGCTTCGCGTTGAGCCGCTCACCGGGTACGAGCCACGCCAGGCCCACCGCAGTGAAACACGGAGCAAGATAGACGAATACGACCATGCGCGCCGCATCGGTCCACCCGAGGCCGAGGAAGATGAACACGAACTCCGCCCCGAAGAGCAGTCCCGCCGCAACCCCGGGCCACAGCGTGCGGTCGCGGCCGAACAATTCGAGGCCGCGCCATCGCGCCCAGCCGAACAGCAGGATGGTGGCGATCGACGAGCGGATGGCCGCCTGCGTCACCAGCGACACGCCTTCGGCCGCGAGCTTGATCGCCACCTGCCCCAGCCCCCACACCAGGCACAGGAGCACCATCAGCGCGACGGCGTTAGCGTCGAGCGGCAGCCTCGCCGCGCCCCGGCTCACCCCGCCAGCTTTCTCTGCACGCGCTGGTCGAAGCGCTCCACGTTCACCACCACGCGCTCGTGCAAGCCGTCACCGATCAGCTCGCGCTCGTCGTGCGCCTCGACCTTGAATTTGAGCGTGCGGCCGTCGATCTTGATGAGTTCCGCCGTCGCGCGGACTTTCATGCCCACCGGCGTCGCGGCGATGTGGCGCACGTCGAGGTGGATCCCCAACGACTGGTGGCCGGGCGCGAGGTGGCGCTCGCAGCATTCGAGGGCGGCGGCCTCGAACAGGTTGATCATGACCGGCGTGGCCAGCACACGCACCTTGCCGCTGCCGACAAAAGGGGCCGTGTGCTCGTCGGCCACTACGATGTCGTAGGTGCCGACAAGCCCGACACGAAGCGAGGGGGAGTGAGGCTGATTGCGCGGATCCATGCGTCTTTCCAGCGTGGGAAAGACGCATGGTAGCGCGGGGCCGCTATGACGCGGCGACTTATGCCGGTCGAAGCCGGCTCATAGCCCGCGTTTAATAGCGCGCGACGCGGTTGTTGTGACTTGCGCGCCAGATGTCGCGGCTCAACTGCTCCTGCGCGACCCGGATGTGCTCGCGCTCGTGCTGGCCGACGAATCCGTCGCGCCGCGCCACCGCTTCCATGCGGTCGATTTCGGTCTGGCGGGAGCGCAGCCAGCCGGCTTCGCGCGGGCTGAGTTGGCCCGTGCGCACGCCGTGCTCGATCTGGTGGAGGTTGCGCATGTCACGCCGCTCCAGGCCGCGGCCCTGCCCATATCCATTGCCGTGGCCATTGCCGTAGCCGTTGCTGTACGCGGCAGGCGCTTGGGAAGGGCCGTGGCCGTAACCGCCGTGGCCGCCCTGCCCGCCATAACCCTGTGCAAGTGCTCCAGTCGAGAAAATCGCGCCCAGTGCAATTGCAGCTGCAGTCTTCGAAAGTTTCATTGTGGTCTCCTTGGGTGGCGGGATTAAAAGTTTCATGCCTCCATGAAACGCCTGTCGGGGGCGCGCTGTCTGCCACCCGCCTGTAAAGGGCGTAAGCGTTTGTTACCGCCACTCTTCGGCTAGCATGTAGGACCTATGGAAAAGCATGTAGTCATCCTCGGGTGCGGCTTCGGCGGCCTGTTCGCGACGCAGGCGCTCAAGGGCGCGCCTGTCCGCGTCACGGTCATCGACCGCGCCAACCACCACCTGTTCCAGCCGCTGCTCTACCAGGTCGCCACCGCGGGCTTGTCGGCGCCCGCGATCGCCGCGCCGATCCGCCAGATCCTCGAGCACCAGGACAATGCGATGGTGCTGATGGGCGACGCGCAGCGTATCGATCCCGGGCGCAGGAAGGTGGTGCTCGAAGACGGCGAGGAAATCGGCTACGACTGCCTCGTGGTGGCCACCGGCGCCACGCACAGCTACTTCGGCCACCCGGAGTGGGAGCGCGACGCGCCCGGCCTCAAGACACTGGAAGACGCGTTCGAGATCCGGCGCCGCATCCTGCTCGCCTATGAGCACGCAGAACGGGAAACCGACGTGCAAAAGCGCGCGCCCTGGCTCACCTTCGCGGTCATCGGTGCGGGCGCCACCGGCGTGGAGATGGCCGGGACACTGGCCGAGATTGCGCGCCACACGCTGCGCGGCGAATTCCGCCGCTTCGATTCGCGCCAGGCGCGCGTGATCCTCATCGAAGGCACAAGTACGGTGCTGTCGACTTACCCGCCCGAACTTTCGGCCAAGGCCCGCGCGCAACTCGAGCGGCTCGGCGTCGAAGTGCGCACCGATTCGCGTGTCACCGCCATCGATGCCGAAGGCGTGATGATCGGCGGTGAGAGGATCGCGGCCCGGACCGTGGTGTGGGCCGCGGGTGTGGCGGCGTCACCGCTCGGCCAATCGCTCGGCGTCGCACTCGACCGTGCCGGCCGCGTACCGGTCGCGCCCGACTTGTCTCTGCCCGGGCACCCGGAGGTTTTCGTGATCGGCGACCTTGCCACGGTGATGAGCGAAGGCAAGCCGGTGCCCGGCATCAGCCCCGCGGCCAAGCAGATGGGGCGCTACGTCGCCAGGTGCATCGTGTCCGGCCTCAAGGGCAAGAGCGAGCCCCCGTTTCGCTACAGGGATTACGGCCAGCTCGCCACCATCGGCCGCAACGCCGCGATCGCCGTCATCGGCAAGCTCCGGCTGTCAGGCTATCCGGCCTGGTTGACTTGGCTGGTGGCCCACATTTATTTCCTGATCGGCTTTCGCAACCGCGCCGTGGTGCTGTTCGACTGGGCGCTGGCGTACTGGAGCTTCGAGAGGAACGCGCGCATCGTGGTGGGCACCAAAGACAACCGCTGACACCATACGCCATGGCTTGACAAAATCCTTTTACGTAGCTATATTAAGAGCCAATAAAGGAGCTTAATTATGGAAACCATTTTCGCCGATGTCACCGTCAGCATGTCGGAGTTCAAGAAGAACCCTGCAGCAGTGATTAGAGAAGCAAACAGTCGCCCGGTGGCTGTGCTGAACCATAACAAGGCGGCGTTCTATATGGTGGAACCCGTTCTATTCCAAGCCATGCTGGATGAGTTGGCAGACCAGGACCTTCACCACAAGGTCATCGCGCGCATGGGAGAGCGGGCGCGGGCGATCGAGGTGAATATTGACGAGGTCTAAGGCAGCTCCAAAATACAAATATCGACTGCTGTTTCTACCTTCCGCCCTGAGGGAGTGGCAGGACCTGGAGGGCTCCGTCAAGGAGCCGATGCGCAATCTCATGCGCAAGCGACTGAACAACCCGCACGTTCCTGGTGGCGCGCTACACGGTGAGCTGCAGGGATACTACAAAATCAAGCTTAAGAAGCATGGCTTCCGGCTCGTGTACGGCGTTGAGGACGATGCTCTCATCTTCGTAGTCATGGCGGTCGACAAGCGGGAAGACAGTGTGGTTTATCGGTCGGCGGTTGCTCGTATCGCAGAGAAGGTTTCTGCCGTGGCAAACGCCATCAAAATCAAGCTCACGGGCTAGGAAACCTATTTTGGCTGCGCAGTACACAGCAGCGCGACAGGCGACCCGCCTTCGTGTATACTGCGTCCCAAGGTCTTGTTTCGCTTCAATCGGTTAGCGCTTCAGCCCTCTTCGCGGCTCCCCGCCCCATCCAGCAACAGCGGAAATAAGCGGGCTTCTCGAATCACCCTTAAGAAGTACCCCATCTGCCTGAACCGGTATGGATAACGAATTGTTTATCCCAGGCCGATACCCAGGAGATATGTCATCGATACGTCGTTCTCGACGCTCGGGCTGTCGGATGCGCTCATGCGCGCCGTTGCCGAGCAAGGCTATACCATCCCCACGCCCATCCAGGCGCAGGCCATTCCCTTCGTCCTAGCCGGACGCGACCTGCTGGGCGCTGCCCAGACGGGTACCGGCAAGACCGCCGGCTTCACGCTGCCACTCTTGCAGCGCCTGGCCGAAAAAGGCGCGCAGGGCGCCACCGGCAAGCAGCCGATCCGCGCACTGATCCTCGTGCCGACGCGGGAACTCGCCGCGCAGGTCCACCAAAGCGTGCGCGACTACGGCAAGCACATGAAGATGCGCGCCGCCATGATCTTCGGCGGCGTGGGCTTCAGCCCGCAGGCCAACGAACTTCGGCGCGGCGTCGACATCGTCGTCGCCACGCCGGGGCGCCTGCTCGACCACGTCCAGCAACGCACGATCGACTTGCGCTCGGTTGAGATCCTCGTGCTGGACGAAGCCGACCGCATGCTCGACATGGGCTTCATCCACGACATCCGCCGCATCATTGCGCTGCTGCCCGTGGCGCGCCAGAACCTTATGTTCTCGGCCACGTTCTCGGACGATATCCGCAAGCTCTCGGGCTCGATCCTGCGCGATCCGGCAGTCGTCGAAGTCGCCCGGCGCAACGTCCCCATCGAGCTGGTCACGCAGTCGGTCTACCTCGTCGACCGCGACCGCAAGCGCGAGCTGCTCGCCCACCTTGTCAAGACCGGCAACTGGCAGCAGGTGCTGGTGTTCTGCAAGACCAAGCATGGCGCGAACCGCCTGGCCCAGCAGCTCGAAAAGGAAGGCATCGAGGCCGACGCCATCCACGGCAACAAGAGCCAGCCGGCGCGCACCAAGGCGCTCAAGCGCTTCAAGGACAACGCGCTCCAAGTGCTCGTGGCCACCGACATCGCCGCGCGCGGCCTGGACATCGAAGCCCTGCCCCACGTGGTGAACTTCGACCTGCCCAACGTGGCGGAAGACTACGTGCACCGCATCGGCCGCACCGGCCGCGCGGGCTCCACCGGCGAGGCGATCTCGCTGGTGAGCGCGGACGACCGATCGCTCTTGTCGGGGATCGAGCGCCTCATCAACCGCAAGATCGAGCAAAAGAGCGTGCCGGGCTTCGAGCCCACACGCGGTGCGCGCCCTGCGCCCGAAGCCGATGACCGTCCGCGCCGGCAATCCCAGCCGCGCGGCGATGGCCGGCGCGACCAGCAGCCGCGCACCAACGCGGCACGCACGCCGCGTCCGTCCACCCGCAACGGGGAGCGTCCGCAGCATGGGCGCAGGCCTGACGCGGCCGGCCGGCCCGAGCACGCGCGCCGTCCCGAAGGTGCGCGGCCGCAGCGTCCCCAGGGCACCCGCCCGGGTGCGCGCCAGCAGCCGCAGCAGCAGGCTGTTTATGCGCCGCGCCCCATGGACCGCATGGAAGAAGAACGCCTGGCCCAGGTGCGTGAAGGCCAGCGGCTTGCGCGCAGCGAGCAGTCCGAGGGCCGCCAGGCCGAGGCACCGCGCGTCGATGCAGCCGCCAAGCCGGTGGGCATCTTCGGTTTCCTGAAGCGCAAGGCCGCCTGATCCCGCACAGAGGGCAATAAGCGGGAAGCGCGGGACGCGCGAGCGGGTGTAAAAACGGGAATGCCTTGCGTACCCTCCCGCCGCCCCGCCCCTTGAAACCCGCCGACCTCCTGCGCCTCATCGTCCTCGCGGCGATCTGGGGCGCATCCTTCCTGTTCTTTCGCATGGCGGTGCCTGCCGTCGGCGTGGCCTGGTTCGCCGAGCTGCGCGTGGCGCCCGCGGCGCTCGCCATGCTCGTTTATGTCGCCATCGCGGGCCTCCGCCTCGACGTGCGCCGGCACTGGCGCGCCTACCTCATGATGGGTGTGCTGAACGCGGCCGTCCCGTGGAGCCTGTACTCGTTCGCGGGCCAGTACCTCGGTGCCGGGACGATGTCGATCCTCAATGCGACCACGCCTTTCTTTGCCGCCGTATGCGGTGCGCTGTGGCTGGGCGAACGGTTTACCGCGCGCAAGGTCGCGGGGCTCGCGCTCGGCGTCGCCGGCGTGGCGCTGGTCGTGGGCCTGGGGCCGCTCGCTTCGACCCCGCAGGGGCTGCTTGGCGTCGCAGCGTGCATTGCGGCCACGCTGTGCTATGCGGTGTCGACGACGTGGCTGAAGAAGATGGGCGCCACGCCCCGGCCGGCCGCGCTCTCCACCGCCACGCTTGTGGTGGCCAGCCTCGCGATCGCGCCCTTCCTGCCTTCGCCGCCGCCCCCCTCGGCTTTCACCCCGGCAGTGGTGGTCGCCATTCTCGGCGTGTCGCTCGTGTGCAGCGCCCTCGCGTTTGTGATGTTCTTCCGCCTGGTCGCCGATCTCGGCCCGACGCGCGCCCTCACCATCACTTTCCTGATCCCGGTATTCGGGGTGCTGTGGGGGGCGCTATTCCTCGCCGAACCGGTGGGCGCGGGCACCATCGCCGGCGGGCTCACCGTGCTCGCGGCCACGGCGCTGGTCATACGGCGTTAACCCACCCTTCGGGGTATTTGGCTAAAAGCCTGATTACGGAGGAAAATAGGCCGCAAAATACAACCCGTTGCCTGTCAGGGAACCGCGCCATGGGCGAGCAACAGATCGAGGCACTCGGCAGGTACCGGATCCAGCGCGTCCTGGGCAAGGGCGCGATGGGCGTCGTGTACGAGGGCCTCGACCCCAGGCTCAACCGCCGCGTGGCGATCAAGACCATCCTCGTGCGCAACGTCGACGAGGCCACCGCGCGCGATTACTCGAAGCGGTTCGCGCGCGAAGCGCAGGCGGTGGCCCGGCTCAACCACCCCAACATCGTGCAGGTCTACGACTATGGCGAGGAAGGCGAGATCGCCTACATCGTCATGGAGTTCGTGCGCGGCAAGGAGCTGAAATCCTCCTTCGACGCCGGCGACCGGTTCGAGATCGGCCGCGCCGTCACGCTCATGAGCGAGTTGTTGAGCGCGATGGATTTCGCCCACAACGCCGGCGTCATCCACCGCGACATCAAGCCGGCCAACGTCATGGTCGACACCGACGGGCACGCCAAGCTGGCCGACTTCGGCGTTGCGCGCGTAACCGATCCCGACAGCCAGAGCGCGACCCAGGCCGGCACGATGGTGGGCACGCCCGCTTACATGTCGCCCGAACAGATCCAGGGGCAGCGCATCGACCGGCGCACCGATATCTTTTCGGCGGGCGTGATCCTGTACCAGTTCCTCACCGGCCAGCGGCCCTTCCAGGGCGGTGGCGCGTGGACCATGGCGAAGAAGATCCTGCACGACGACCCGCCCGCGCCCTCCACGCTGATCGCCACCGTGGCGCCGGGCTACGACAGGGTGGTCGATCGCGCGCTGGCCAAGAACCCGGCCAACCGCTACCAATCGGCCGCGCAGTTCGCCAGCGCGCTGCGCCGGGTGCTGGAGGGCCAGCCGCCCGAGGACCCGGACGAAGACCGCACCCAGCTCATCAGCGCCGACAGCATGCCGCGCAGCGACCCGTCGTGGGAGCCCGAGCTCACCACGCTGAAGCCGGTGCCCGCCGCCCCCCCCGTACACGGGAACGCCGGCAGGTCCATCCCCCCGGTCGCGCCGGCGCTGCAATCGAACCCGCAGGGCTCCGAGATGGAGCAGGAGTTCTGGCAGGCGATCAAGGACAGCGACGATCCCGAAGACCTCGAGCTCTACCTGAAGGAGTTTCCGCAGGCGGTGTACGGGAGCCTCGCGCGCCGCAGGATTGCCGAGCTGCGAGGCGAACCGATCGCCGACGACGAGGAGACCGCGCGCCCAGGCCAGGCCGGCGATGCGGGACAGGAGCAACGCGAGGCAGAAGAGCACGCGCGCCTCGAAGCGGAAGCGCGCGACAAGCGCGAAGCCGAGGAGCGCGCGCAGCGCGAGGCCGAAGAGGCGTCGCGCCGCGCGGCTGAGCAAAAGGCCCTGGCCGAAGCAAACCGCCAAGCCGATGAACTTGCGCGCCGCGAAGCCCAGGCCCGCGCCAAGCGCGAAGCCGAAGTACGCGCGCAACGCGACGCGGAAGAAAGGGCCAGGCGCGAAGTCGAGGAGCAGGCACGGCGCGAAGCCGAAGCGCAGGCGCGCCGTGAGGCCGAAGAGCGGGCTCGCCGCGAGGCGGAGGAAAAGGCTCGCGAGGAAGCCCTCGCCCGCGCCCGGCGCGAAGCCGAAGAGCAGGCCCGCCGCGAGGCCGAGGAAAAAGAGCGGCGCGAAGCCGAGGCGCGGCGCGAAGCGCAGGAACGCGCCCGGCGCGAAGCCGAAGAGAAGGCGCGCCTGGAAGCCCTCGCCCGCGCCAAGCGCGAAGCCGAGGAGCGCGCCCGCCGCGAAGCGGAGGAAAAAGCGCGCCGCGAAGCGGAAGAGCGCGCACGGCTGGAGGCCGAAGCAAAAGCACGCCGGGAGGCCGAAGCCAAGGCGCGTCGCGAAGCCGAGGAGCGCGCACGCCGGGAGGCTGAAGCACGGCGCGCATCCGAAGAACGCGCGCGGTTGGAGGCCGAGGCCAAAGCGCGGCGCGAGGCGGAGGAAAAAGCGCGCCGTGAAGCCGAAGCCCAGGCACTGCGCGAGGCGGAGTCCCAGGCATTGCGCGAGGCGGAGGAAACAGCCCGGCGCGAGGCGCAGGAGGAGGCGCGCGCCGAGGCCGAGGCCCTCGCGCGCCGCGAAGCCGAGGAGCGCGCACGTCTCGAAGCGAAGCGCCGCGAGGCCGAAGAGCGCGCTCGAGCCATCGAAGACAGGCACCGCCGCGAGGCCGTGGAGCGCGCACGCCTCGAGGCCGAGGAAAAGGCGCGCCGCGCCGCCGTTGCGCAGGCCAAGCGCGCAGCCGAGCAGCGCGCGTGGCGCGAATCCATAGCGCGCGCCCTGCGCGAAGCCGAGCGCAAGGCGCAGCGCGCCGCCGAAGTGGCCGCCCTGCGCGAGGCGCGCGAACGGCAGGAGGAGAAGGAAGCGCCCCCCGCCGCCGAGCCCGCCCGCCACCAGACTCCCGCGCGCCACCAGCCCGCCCCACCATCGGCCGAAGCCAACGACGCGCGCAAGGCGGCGGAGGTCGCCGCGAAACGCGAAGCCCGCCAGCAGGCACAGCGCGAGCACGAAGCGCGCGTGAAGCACGAAGTCGACGCGCTGCTCAGGCGCCAGAAGGGGCTTGCCGGTGCCGGGGAAAGTGCGGGGCATGCCACGGGCGACAACGCCGGCGCGGGGGCACAGCCATCGGGCAAGGCGTCTCGGTTCGTGTCGGCGCTGTTCGGCGCGTTCTCCGCCGCCAAGGCGCCGGTCAAGGACGTGGCCGGCATGCAGCTCTACGACCGCGCCGTTGCGCTTGCGCGCAGTGGCCAGGAGGTCGAGGCGGCGCTGCTCTTCAAGCAAGCGGCCGACGCCGGCAACGGCGCAGCGGCGCGCAGGCTCGGCGAGCTCTACGCCACCGGCGCAGGCAACGTGCCGGCCGATGCCGATGCATCCAAGGCGTGGTTCGCGCTGGCCGAATCGCGCGGAGAGAAGGGCCTGCCCGACCCGCGTAAGTAGGCGTGCCGGTCCCGGCGTCGCCGGCCCCGCCTCCCTTACAATCGGCGCATGGCGCTTCCTTTCGGCAGTTTCGATTACGTGATCGTCGGCGGCGGCACGGCCGGCTGCGTGCTGGCCAACCGCCTGTCGGCCGATCCCGCGGTCAGCGTGCTGCTCCTCGAAGCCGGCGGCAAGGACGACTGGATCTGGATCCACATCCCGGTCGGCTACCTGTATTGCATCGGCAACCCGCGCACCGACTGGTGCTACCGCACCGAGGGCGACGCCGGACTCAACGGCCGCTCCATCCTGTATGCGCGCGGCAAGGTGCTTGGCGGCTGCTCGTCGATCAACGCCATGATCTACATGCGCGGGCAGAAGCACGACTACGACGCCTGGGCGCGCGCCACCGGCGACAGCAGCTGGGCGTGGGACAGCGTGCTGCCGGTGTTCAGGCGCTCGGAAGACCACCACGCGGGGGCGAGCGAATCGCACGGCGCGGGTGGCGAATGGCGGGTGGAGAAGCAGCGCCTGTCGTGGGAGATCCTCGATGCGTGGCGCGCCGCGGCGGGCGAAGCCGGCATCGCCCCCACTGACGACTACAACGGCGGCGACAACGAAGGCAGCGGGTTCTTCGAGGTCAACCAGAAGCGCGGCGTGCGCTGGAACGCGACCAAGGCTTTCCTGCGGCCGGCGATGAAGCGGCCCAACCTGCGCGTGGTGACCGGCGCCCAGGCGCGGCGGCTGCAGACCGAGGGCACACGCGTGACCGGCGTGGAGTTCCACCACAACGGGGCGGTGCGCTTTGCCGAGGCGCGTGGGGAGACGGTTCTCGCGGCGGGATCGATCGGCTCGCCGCAACTGTTGCAGTGTTCGGGCATCGGGCCCGCGGCCCTGCTGCGCGAGCACGGCATCGCGGTGGTGCGCGACGTCCCCGGCGTGGGCGAAAACCTGCAGGACCACCTCCAGCTTCGCACCGCCTTCAAGGTGAAGGGCGTGCGCACGCTCAACGAATGGGCCGGCTCGCCCTTCGGCAAGCTGCAGATGGGGCTGGAATACCTCCTGCACCGCACCGGCCCGCTGACCATGGCGCCCAGCCAGCTCGGCGCCTTCGCCAAGTCGGATCCGCAGCGCGCGAGCGCCAACCTGCAGTACCACGTGCAGCCGCTGAGCCTGGACAAGTTCGGCGACCCGCTGCACGCGTTTCCCGCGTTCACCTCGTCGGTGTGCAACCTGCGGCCGGCCTCGCGCGGCTACGTGCGCATCCGCAGCGCCGACGCGCGCGAGGCGCCGCTTATCAACCCGCGTTACCTGTCGGCCGCGGAGGACCGCAGCATTGCGATCGATGCGATCCGCCTCACACGCAGGATCGCCGCCCAACCGGCCCTGCGCAAATACGCGCCCGAGGAATTCCTGCCCGGCCGCCAGCACGAATCCGATGAGGAACTCGCACGCGCGGCCGGCGACATCGGCACCACCATCTTCCACCCGGTGGGCACCTGCCGCATGGGGCGCGCCGACGACCCCGGCGCGGTGGTCGATTCGCGCCTGCGCCTCACCGGCATCGCCGGCCTGCGCGTGGTCGATGCTTCGGTCATGCCGTCCATTACCTCTGGTAATACAAACTCCCCCACCGTGATGATTGCCGAGCGCGGCGCAGAGATGATTCGCGCCGACCGCGCCGCGCAGCCTTGAGGCATCCCGCGACGGGGGCTTGAAAGCGGGCTTGCCGCGCCCCATTTCCGGTAACATTGCGCGCCCGCGCAGCATGGCAACTCGACTCGAGCATCCATCCGCCGGGCGCTATTGGGAGGTAGCAAAAATGAAACGTGTCGTCCTGTTCCTCGCCACCAACATCGCGGTGATGATCGTGCTGTCGATCACCCTGTCGGTGCTCGGCGTCAACCAGTTCCTCACCGAGAACGGCATCAACTTCGGCGCGCTGCTCGCGTTCTCGGCCGTGGTCGGTTTTGTCGGGGCGTTTTTCTCGCTCCTCATCTCCAAGCCGATGGCCAAGTGGTCGACCGGCGCGAAAGTGATCGACGGCTCCGAAGGCACCACCCAGTTCTGGCTGGTGCAGTCGGTGAAAACCCTTTCCGAGCGTGCCAACATCGGTATGCCCGAAGTCGCCATCTTCGAGGGCGAGCCCAACGCGTTCGCCACGGGCGCGTTCAAGAATTCGTCGCTGGTGGCGGTGTCCACCGGCCTCTTGGAATCGATGAGCCGCGAGGAGGTCGAGGCCGTCATCGGCCACGAGATCTCGCACATTGCCAACGGCGACATGGTCACGCTCACGCTGATCCAGGGCGTGGTCAACACTTTCGTGGTGTTCATCGCGCGGGTGGTCGGCTATTTCGTCGACAAGGTGGTGTTCAAGACCGAGCGCGGCGTGGGCATGGGCTACTACATTACCGTGATCGTTTGCGAGATCGTGTTCGGCATCCTCGCCTCGATGATCGTGGCGTGGTTCTCGCGCCGGCGCGAATTCCGCGCCGATGCGGGTTCGGCCGGCCTGCTCGGCACGCCCACCCCCATGGTGGCCGCGCTGGCGCGCCTGGGCGGATTGGTGCCCGGCGAACTGCCCAAGTCGTTCCAGGCCTCTGGCATCACCGACAAGCCCGGCTTCATGGCGCTGTTTTCCTCCCATCCGCCGATCCAGGACCGCATCGCCGCCCTGCAGGCACGCAAGTAGTCCCGTGAAACACCCTGTGGCGTACGCCGCGGGGTGAGAAAATCGCGGTCTGCCATGACCGCTACCGCTGCACATCCGGCGCCCGACCGGCGCTGGATCGACTCCGCCCTCGCCTGGTACTTCGTCAGCGTGTGGGGTTCGGGGTTCCTCGCCAGCAAGGTCGCGCTGCAGTACGCCGCCCCGTTCACCATGCTGTCGCTGCGCTACCTGCTCGGGCTCGCGTGCCTGCTGCCGGTGCTGCTCATCGTGCGGCCGCGCTGGCCCGCATCGCGCCGCGACTTCGCCCACGTGGTGGTGGCCGGCCTGCTGATGCACGCTGTGCACCTCTCGGGCAGCCACTACAGCCAGTACCTCGGCCTGTCGGCGGGGATCACCGCGCTGGTGATGTCGCTGCAGACGCTCGCCACCGCGATCTTCGTGTCGCGCTGGATGGGCGAGCGGCTCGGCGCGCGCCAGTGGCTGGGCGTGGCGATGGGGCTGGCCGGTGTCGGGCTGGTGGTGTGGCACAAGATCGACGTGAACGAACTGCCCCTGGGCAGCCTCGTGGCGCTGGCCTTCGGCCTCACGGCGATCACCGCGGGCACCTTGTACCAGAAGACGTTCTGCCCCAACGTGGACCTCAAGGCCGGCGCGTTCATCCAGTTCGCCGCTTCGGCGCTCGCGCTGGCGCCGCTGGCCTACTTCATCGAAGGCGCTGTGGTGCACTGGAGTTGGCAACTCTTCGCCGCGCTCGGTTTCCTCGTGATTCTCGCCTCGATCCTTGCCACCAACGCGCTCAACCTGCTCATGCGCCACGGCGAGGCCACGCGCGTGACCAGCCTCATCTACCTGACCCCGATCATCGCGGTAGCGCTCGAGTACCCGATGTTCGGCGTGGTCCCGGGAGCGCTGTCGCTAGCCGGCATCGCGGTCACCTGCGCCGGGGTGGCGCTGGTCACCTGGCGCGGCCGGCGCTCGCCGCAGGCCGCGCCCGTCACCGGCGGGGAGGTCTGAGGCCGGGCGACTCGCCCCGCCCCGGTCATGCGATTGCGCTTCGGCTACATCATCGCGCTCACGATCCTCGCGCATACGGCGTTCACGAGCAGCCGCATGACCGTGTCGCTGTATGCGCTCAAGCTCGACGCCTCGCCGTTCACCATCGGCATGCTCATGGCGCTGTACGCGCTGTTGCCGATGCTGCTGTCGGTGAGCGCCGGGAGGCTCATCGACCGCATCGGGCCGCGAATTCCGCTCTTGTGGGGCAACGGCATGCTCCTCGCCGGGGTGCTCGCGCCGTTTGCCTTTCCGGGGCTGGGCACGCTGTTTCCGGCGGCGATGGTCATCGGCTCGGGCTTCATGCTCTCGCACATGATCTCCAACAACCTCGTCGGCGCTTTCGGGCGGCCCGAGGATCGCGCGGCCAACTTTTCCTGGCTGTCGCTGGGCTTTTCGGTATCGGGCTCGCTCGGGCCGCTGGTGGCGGGCTTTTCGATCGACTGGTTCGGCGAAGTGAAGGCCTTCGCGGTCGAGGGCGTATTCGCCGCGGCGGCGCTCACCCTGGCCTACTGGCGGCGCGCCGACCTGCCGCGCCACGCCAAGCCGGTCGAGCGACCCTCGGGCCACAGCCTCAAGGACCTCGTGGGCAACCGCCCGTTGCGCAGCGTTCTCATCGTGAGCGGCATGCTGTCGATGGGCTGGGACCTGTTCACTTTCGTGATGCCCATCCACTGCTCCAACATCGGCCTGTCGGCCTCGACCACGGGCCTGGTGATGGGGTCGTTCGGCGCGGCCACTTTCGTGGTGCGCCTGGCGATGCCGGCGCTGTCGAGGAAGTTGCGCGAGTGGCAGGTCATCACCACCGCGTTCGTGGTGTCGGGGACCGCCTACCTGCTGTTCCCGCTGGTCACCAGCGTCGGCCTGCTCATGTCTATCTCGTTCCTGCTTGGCCTGGGGCTCGGATGCTCGCAGCCAATGGTGATGTCGCTGCTCTACGCCGCCTCGCCGCCAGGGCGGCAGGGCGAGGTGGTGGGCGTGCGCACCATGGTGCTCAACATCAGCAGCACCGGCCTGCCGCTGGTGTTCGGCGCGGTGGGTGCCGCCCTCGGCATGGGTCCGGTATTCTGGGGGATCTCGACGTGCCTGCTGGCCGGCGGCTATGCGGCCGGGCGCAAGGTCAGGCGAACAGCTTAAGGAAAAGGAATCCATGGAAAACGGCAAACCCGTCTCGCGCCCTGCGCGCACGGACCACAGCACGAACGAAAACACGTCGGCCGAGGCCAGCCTCCCCGCGGGGCCTGCCGCGGTGCCGGTGCGCAATATCCCGATGATGATCGTCGCGGTGGCGGCGACCCTGTACCTGCTGCACTGGGCCGCCCCGGTGCTGATCCCGGTGATGCTGGGGGTGCTCATCAGCTACGCGCTCTCCCCCCTGGTCAACGCCCTGGAGAAAGTCCATCTCCACCGCGCGATGGGCTCAGCCCTGGTGATGGCGATGCTCATCGGGGGCACCACGTGGCTCGCGTATTCGCTCAGGGATGAAGCCCTCTCGGTGCTCGAGACGCTGCCGCAGGCCGCGCAGAAACTGCGCTACAAACTGCACACCGAGAAGGGAGCCGGCGCGCGCGCGGTCGAGAACGTGCAGAAAGCCGCCACCGAGCTGGAAAAAGCCGCCAGCGAGTCACCGGCCAACGCCCCGGCCGCGCCGCGCGGCGTGACCCGCGTGCAGGTCGAAAAGCCCAAGCTCGATGTCCAGGCGCTCATCTGGAACAGCACGGTGCGCACGCTGACCTTCCTCGGCCAGTTCGTCACGGTGCTGTTCCTCGCCTTCTTCCTGATGGCGGCGGGCAACAAGTTCCGCCGCAAGGTCGTCATCCTCAGCGGCACGCGTCTGAGCGAGAAGCGCGTGACCATCGAGGTGCTCGACGAGATCACCCACCAGATCCAGCGCTACCTGCTGGTGCAGGTGTTCACCAGCGTTTTGGTCGGCGTGGCGAGCTGGCTTGCTTTCGCCTATATCGGGCTGGAGAACGCCGCGGTGTGGGGCATCGCGGCGGGCGTGCTCAATTCAGTGCCGTATTTCGGGCCGGTCATCGTTTCGGGCGGATTGGCGCTGGTCGCGTTCATCCAGTTCGGCACCTTCAGCATGGCGCTTATGGCCTCGAGCGTCGCCCTGCTCATCACGAGCATCGAGGGCTTTGCGCTCACGCCGTGGCTGGTTGGTCGCACGGCGCGCATCAACGCGGTGGTGGTATTCGTCAGCGTGATCGCCGGCGGCTGGCTGTGGGGCGGCTGGGGCCTGTTGCTGTCGGTGCCGGCGGTGATGATCGTCAAGGCGATCTGCGACCGGGTGGAAGACTTCAAGCCGGTGGGCGAACTGCTGGGCGAGTAGGCGCCCGCGGCTGCAGCGCTAGCGCGGACGCTCCCCAGCGAGGGTGATCCGGTGCATCACGCGCCGGAAGCCGTGGTAATCGTTGACCGGGTTGTGCTGGGCGCAGCGATTGTCCCAGAACGCGATCGAGCCGGGCTGCCACGAGAACCGGCAGGTGAACTCCGGCCGCACCTGGTGCTGGAACAGGTAGGCCAGCAACGGCGCGCTCTCCGCGTCGCTCATGCCCTCGATGCGCGCGGTGTGCGCGACGTTGACGTACAGCGCCTTGCGGCCGGTTTCCGGGTGGGTGCGCACCACCGGGTGGGCGGCGTTGTAATCCTTCTTCGCTTCGCTGCGGCCCCCGGCCTTGATGAGATCCTCGCGCGTACGCGACACGTCGGCCTTCGCCGAGGAGTTCACGCCGCGCAAGCCCTCGAGCAGTTTCTTCATACCGGCAGACAACGCTTCGTAGGCGAGATACTGGCTGGCGAACAGCGTATCGCCTCCATAGGGCGGCACCTCGCGCGCCAGCAGCATGCTGCCCATCGGCGGCTGGTCGAGGTACGACGTGTCCGAATGCCACACACCGCCGAAATTGACTTTCTCGTGCTCGAGCTTCTTGACCTCGATCACGTGCGGGTAGCCCTCCACGCCCTTCACAAAGGGATACTCGATGGGCGTGCCCATGTGCGTGGCGAAGGCCATGTACTGCTCGAGGCCCAGCGGCTGGTCGCGGAAGAAGATCACCTGGTGTTCGAGGAAGGCGCGGCGGATTTGTGCCACGGTCGCCGCGTCGAGCGGCCCTGCGAGATCGACGCCGTGCACTTCGGCGCCGAGCGCGCCGGCAATCGGGCGAACCTCGATTTTCGCGGCGACGGCGTTACGGGAGGCATGGGCGGCGTTCATGGCGCAAGTATACCCAGCCCGCAAACCGGGCGCGCGTGGCGGGTGGGGGATGCCGCGGCTATACTCGGCGCGCCCAATTCCCGCAGCCGGATTCCCCCATGAGCCGTATCACCCTTACGCGATTCCTGATCGAGCGCCAGCGCAACAAGCAGCTCATCAACGCCGACCTGCGGCTCCTGATCGAGACCGTGGCGCGCGCCTGCAAGGCCATCAGCAACGCCGTCACCAAGGGCGCCCTGGCGGGCAACCTCGGCTCGGCCGGCACCGGCAACGTGCAGGGCGAAGTGCAGAAGAAGCTCGATGTGCTGTCCAACGAGATCCTGCTCGAGGCCAACGAATGGGGCGGCAACCTCGCCGCGCTTGCCTCGGAGGAGATGGAAGATCCGCACCCGATCCCGACCCACTTCCCCAAGGGCGAATACCTGTTGCTGTTCGATCCGCTGGACGGCTCCTCGAACATCGACGTCAACGTGTCGGTCGGCACGATCTTCTCGGTGCTGCGCTGCCCCAAGCTCGCCACCGGCGGCTACTACGAGGCCGACGAGCAAGCCTTCCTGCAGGCCGGCTCGCACCAGGTGGCCGCGGGATTCGCGGTGTACGGGCCGACCACCATGCTGGTGCTCACGGTGGGCGATGGCGCGCATGGTTTCACGCTCGACCGCGAGATGGGCTCGTTCATCCTGACCCACCCCGACATCCGCATTCCGGAGGACACGCAGGAGTTCGCCATCAACATGTCGAACATGCGCCACTGGGAGCCGCCGGTGAAGCGCTATATCGACGAGTGCCTCGCGGGCAAGACCGGCCCGCGCGAGAAGGACTTCAACATGCGCTGGGTCGCCTCGATGGTCGCCGACGTGTATCGCATCCTCACGCGCGGCGGCGTCTTCATGTATCCGCGCGACGCAAAGAACAAAGCCGGCCGGCTGCGGCTCATGTACGAGGCCAACCCGATGTCGTTCATCGTCGAGCAGGCCGGCGGCGCGGCCACCGACGGGCGCGGCCGCCTGCTCGATCTCAAGCCCGAGGGCCTGCACCAGCGCGTCGCCGTCATCCTCGGCTCGAAGAACGAAGTCGAGCGCGTCACCCGGTATCACGCCGCAGGATGAGCGAAGCGTTGAACATCGGCTTCGCGGGCCTCACCGGCGCGCGGGCGTTTCCGTTCCTGCTGGCAGTCGCCGGCCTGGCTACCCTGCACCTGCTGCTCAAGTTCGTCCCTGCGAGCGCCAATCCCGGCGCGACGCTGGCCGTGGCCTACCTCATCGCGTCGCTCGCCTGCCTCGCGGCCTACCCTCTCCTCACGCCGGGCACGCCGGCCGCGGCCGCTTTCGCCACCGTGCCGTGGCAGGCGCTCGCGCTCGGCGTGGCGATCGCCTGTTGCGAGATCGGGGTGCTGCTCGCCTATCGCGCCGGATGGCCGGTGGGCACCACCGGCGTATCTGTGAGCGCGGCGATGACGCTGGTCCTGCTGCCGGTGGGCGTGATCGTGTTCGGCGAGGCGCTGACCGTCCCGCGCATCGTCGGGGCGGTAATGACCATCGGCGGCCTGTACCTTCTCACGCGGCGCTGATGCGGGTGCGCAAAAGATCGCGCCGGGTGATGCGGGGGTAGTACGGGAGTAGTGCAGGGGGTACCGGGGAGCCGCGGTGAGGGGCCGTGGGGGCTGCCTGCAACCCGTGCGGGTGCAGGCAGCGGGATTACGCGCGAATTACTTGAGGTGCTTGCTGACCATCTTGGTCATGTCGAACATCGAGACCTGCGCCTTTCCGCCGAAGATCGGCTTGAGCTTGTCGTCGGCATTGATCATGCGGCGATTTTTCTTGTCCTGCAGGTTGTTCTTCTTGATGTAGGCCCAGATCTTCTTGGTCACTTCGGTGCGCGGCATCGGGCCGGCGCCGATCACTGCAGCCAGGCCCGCGCTCGGGGTCATCGGCTTCATGAATGCCGCATTGGGCTTGCGCTTGGCTGCAACCTTCTTTTTCGCTACTGGTTTCTTGGTGGCGGCTTTCTTCTTGGTAGCCATCGTGGTGTTTCTCCTCTGAACGGTGATTGGTGCCGGGGCTTTCGAATTATGGTACTGCCGGGTCTAGGTACTGCTTACAGCCGCCTTCTCCTGCGAGCGGAAGCGACAAGATGCCGAATCTGCCTCTGCGTGTCAACGATTTTCAGAGGAGGAAGCGCACAATTCCAAAGGGGCGGCGAGAGTGTCGTGCGGGCCCAACCTTCGCGGCGAGGTAAAATCCACGCACCATGACGCGCCTGAATCTCGCCGATGTCCGCAAGGAGTTCATGCTCGCCGGCCTGAACGAGGCCGACGCCCTGCGCGACCCGATCGCCCAGTTCGAGCGCTGGATGGGCGTAGCACTCTCCCACGACCTGCCGATGGCCAATGCCATGACGCTGGCCACCGTGACGCCGGAGGGCGCGCCCGATGCCCGGATCGTCCTGCTCAAGGGCATCGACAGCGGCGGCTTCGACTTCTACACCAATTACACCAGCGCCAAGGGGCGCCAGATCGCCGCGCATGCGCAGGGCTGCCTGGTGTTCTTCTGGGTCGAACTGGAACGACAGGTGCGCGTGTGGGGCCGCATCGGCAAGATCGGCGCGCCTGAGTCCGATGCTTATTACGCCAGCCGCCCCCTGGGTGCGCGCCTGTCGGCGTGGGCCTCGGCGCAGAGCACCCCGGTGGCCGGGCGCGCAGTGCTCGAGGATGCGCTCGCCGCCGCAGAAAAGGCGCACGGCGCCGAGCCGCCGCGCCCGCCGCACTGGGGCGGCTACCGCCTCGCGCCCCAGCGCATCGAGTTCTGGCAGGGCCGCCCCAACCGCCTGCACGACCGGCTGCTGTACGAGCGCGACGGCGACACCTGGACCCTCGGGCGCCTCGCGCCTTGAAACCCGAACCGCCCGCCGCCGACCCGCAGGCGGTCCCCGAGGGCTTCGCGCCCATCCTCCAATTCCTGCGCGATGCCGGCCTCGCGGGCGCAAGCGAGGTGCCTCCTGCCGAGCCGCTCACCGGCGGGGTGTCCTCCGATATCTGGAAGGTGGGCCTCGCGAGCGGCACGGTGTGCGTGAAGCGCGCGCTGCCGCGTTTGCGGGTGGCGCAGGTGTGGGAGGCGCCGGTGGGGCGCAACCGCTTCGAACGGCTGTGGATGGAAACCGCCGCGGCCATCGTGCCCGGCATCGCGCCCGAGGTGCTCGCCTCCGACGACAGCAGCATCTTCGCCATGGAATACCTCGAGCCTGCACGTTACCCGTTATGGAAGGCGGAGCTTGCCGCCGGGCGCGCCTCGCCGGCTTTCGCGGCGCAGGCCGGGCACGCGCTGGTGCGGATCCATGCCGGCACGGCGAACCGCGGCGACATCGCGGCGCGATTCGCCACCGACGCGAGCTTCCACGCGATCCGGCTCGAGCCCTACCTCGTCGCCACGGCGCGTGCGCATCCCGCACTGGCGGCGCGCCTCGAAGCGCTCGTCGCCGGCACCGCGGCCACGCGCCTTGCGCTCGTGCATGGCGACGTGAGCCCCAAGAACATCCTGTGCGGCCCCAACGGGCCCGTGCTGCTCGATGCCGAATGCGCCTGGTACGGCGACCCGGCGTTCGACCTCGCCTTCTGCCTCAACCACCTGCTGCTCAAGTGCCTGTGGGTACCCGCCGCGAGGGAGCAATTTCTCGCCTGCTACGACGCATTCGCTGACACCTACCTGTCGGGTGTCGCATGGGAATTGCCCGACGAACTCGAATCCCGTGCCGCCGCGCTGCTGCCGGGCCTGCTGCTCGCGCGCGTCGACGGCAAGTCCCCGGCCGAATACATCACCAGCGAGGCCGACAAGGCGAAAGTGCGCGAAGCGGGGACGCGCCTGCTGCTCGATCCGGTAGCCAAATTGGGCAAAATGCGCGACGCGTGGCGTGCCCTCCTCACCTGACGCGACTCCCCATCACATCCCGCCCTCCCATCGACACCAACGACCCATGAACGCCATCAGCTCCATCCACGCCCGCCGGGTGTGGGACTCGCGCGGCAAGCCGACCATCGAAGCCGAAGTGACCCTCGCCAGCGGCGTCATGGGCCGTGCCATCACGCCGGCCGGGGCCTCCACCGGCAGCGGCGAGGCGCGCGAGCTGCGCGACGGCGGCAAGCCGCTGCGCGGGCTCGACGTAAGCCAGGCGGTGCGCAACGTCAACGGCCCGATCGCGGCGGCCCTCCGCGGCAGGGACGTTGCCGACCAGGCCGCGCTCGACCAGGCGATGATCGCCCTCGACGGCACGGCGGACAAATCGAAGCTCGGCGGCAACGCCATCGTGGCGGTGTCGCTCGCGTGCCTGCACGCGGCCGCAGCCGCGGCCGGGGTGCCGCTGTGGAAGCACCTCGCCGCGGGCCGGCGCGTCGCCATGCCGGTGCCGGAAATCCAGATCTACGGCGGCGGCGCCCACGCCGGCGCACGCGTCGACCTGCAGGACTTCATGGTGGTGTGCCCCGGCGCGGGCACCTTTGCCGAGGCGCTGGAGATGACCGCCGAGGTGTACTACGCCGCGGGCGCGCGGCTGGCCAAGCGCGGCGCGCTGCAGGGTGTGGCCGACGAAGGCGGCTACTGGCCGGCGTTCAAGTCGAATGAAGAGGCGCTGTCCGAACTGGTGCGCTCGATCGAAGACGCGGGATTCCGGCCCGGCAAGGACGTGGCCATCGCGCTCGACGTGGCCGCCACCCAGCTCCACCACGGCGGCCGCTACATCCTTGCGCTGGAGAACCGGGCGCTGTCGGCCGACCAGTTCGGGCTCATGCTCGAGCGCTGGGTGGACGCCTACCCGATCGTCTCCATCGAGGACCCGTTTGCCGAAACCGACACCGACGCGATGCGCGCCTTCACTCGACGCATGGGGCATCGCATCCAGATCGTGGGCGACGACTACTTCGTCACCGACGCGAAGCGCATCGCCACGGCGGCCATCGAGGGCGCCTGCAACGCGGTGCTGATCAAGCCCAACCAGATCGGCACCGTGACCGAGGCGTGGGCCGCGGTGCTGGCCGCGCGCGAGGCCGGCTACGGCGCCATCGTGTCGGCGCGCTCGGGCGAAACCGAGGACGTGTCCATCGTCCACCTCGCCATCGGGTGGGGCGTGCCGCAGCTCAAGGTGGGCAGCTTCTCGCGCTCCGAGCGCATGGTGAAATGGAACGAGGGCCTGCGTATCGAGGAAGCCCTGGGCTCCTCGGCGCAGGTGTTCCCGGCCGGACGTTTGTTCCGCAAGGCGGGCGCATGAGCGCCGGGACGCCAACATTCGAAGGTGGCTGCACCTGCAGGCACGTGCGCTACCGCATGACGAGCGCACCGATGTTCGTGCACTGCTGCCATTGCCGCTGGTGCCAGCGCGACACCGGCACCGCGTTCGCGCTCAACGCGATGATCGAGGCCGACCGCGTCGAGCTGCTGCAGGGCGAGGTCGAGGTGGTCGTCACGCCCTCCAACAGCGGCAAGGGCCAGAAGATCGCGCGCTGCCCGCGCTGCCGCATCGCGGTGTGGAGCAACTACGCGGGGGCTGGCGACGCGTTCCGGTTCGTGCGCGTCGGTTCGCTCGATTCACCCGACCAATGTCCGCCGGATATTCACATCTTTACCTCCTCCAAACAGCCGTGGGTGGTGCTGCCCGAGGGCACGCCCGCCACGCCTGAGTACTACGACCGCGAGCAACTGTGGCCGAAGGAAAGCCTCGCGCGCCGCGCCGCGGTGCTGGCCAAATCGAAACCGCAATAGGTCCCGCCGGGTGCACGCTTGAAGATCCTGTTCCATTTCGACACCACCGAGGCACTTGCCGCCAAAGCGCGCACAGCGGCGGCGCCGTTCGAAGTGGCGTGCTGCCCGGAGAGCAGCGATGCGGCGTTCGAAGCCGCGATCGGTGCGAGCGAGGTGCTGTGGCACTCGCTCAAGCCGGTCACCGCGCAGGTCATCGCGCGCGCACCGAAGCTTCGCCTCATCCAGAAGATCGGCACCGGCGTGAACACGATCGACCTTGCCGCCGCGAAGGCGCGTGGCATCGCGGTATGCAACCTGCCCGGCGCCAACGGCCGCGCGGTGGCCGAAATGGCGCTCATGCTCATGCTCGCGTGCCTGCGGCGCCTGCGCGAACTCGACGCCGCGGTGCGCGTGCCGGGCGGCTGGCACGCCGTGACCGGCTTGCAGGATCGCTTCGGAGAGATCGGCGGGCGCACGGTCGGGCTGGTGGGCTTTGGCGCGGTGCCGCAGCAGCTCGCCGGCTGGCTGGCGGCGATGGGCGCGAACGTCGTCTACTGCGCACGCAGCGAGAAAGAGTGCGCCTACGAGCGCCTCGCGCTGCCCGACCTGCTGGCGCGCGCCGACATCGTGTCGCTGCACGTGCCGCTCAACGAATCCACGCAGGGGCTCATGGGCGCCTCCGCGTTGAGCCTCATGAAGCCCGGCGCGATCCTCGTCAACACCGCGCGCGGCGGGCTGGTAGATGAGGCGGCGCTCGTCGCTGCGCTGCAATCGGGAAAAGTCGGCGCCGCGGGCCTCGACGTGTTCGCCGACGAGCCCCCCGCGACCACCCACCCGCTGCTCGCGCTTCCCAACGTGGTGGCCTCACCTCACCTTGCATGGCTCACGCAGGAAACGCTCGAGCGCTGCCTCGCGCTGGCGGCGGAAAACGTGCGCAGGCTGCACGCGGGCGAGCCGCTGATGAACCGGGTGGTATGACGGGCGTTATTACTAATAAAGAATACGAATTGGCCTGTCAGCCGCGCCGGCATTAGGTCTTTAGAAATGAAAGTTAAAGATTTACGTCTTTCTTGAGGCGCCGTCTGGTTCGACTGTATCGCTTCCCCGAAGATCGTCCAGGAACTCCGATGCAGGCTCGACGCTGCTCACCATCAGGTGGTCGCGTGCGCGAGTGCAGGCCACGTAGAGCACATCGCGGCTCGCTGCATCAGGATGTTTGGGAAGTCACTGCCGCGAGCCTTGCGAACCGTGGCTATATCGCGGTCTGATTGAGGGTCACGGGTTCGAACAATTCGGTTTCTTGATGCAAGTCGGATTCAGACTCGCCGGATTTTCTTTTTTGCTTCTTCCCAGTCTTCGAATTTTTCTTCACCCTGGTCCACCAGCGTCTGTCTTTCCGAGAGAATGTCTCCATGCCAGGCTGACGACGTCACCCCGCCTGCCCTGCTGCACAAATCGTCCCAGATCGATTTCATCGCCTCGAGCTTTTCCTCCACGGACATTTTTTCCGGAGGCAAAGTATTCGCCATGATTTCTCCTGTTGGTCTTATTAATTACTGAGCCGGCCGAATGATCAGAATACCCCGGCCGGGAGGAATCACGGCGACCCGCCTCGCGCTGCGGGGAGCCGGTTCAAGGCAAAAAGCCGATGCGACGCTTGGGACGGACTTTCCGACCCTCGTCTTCGGCAACCAGCCGCTTGATGGCATCGAAGACCGACGCGAACTGCTCGTCGTAGCGCCGCTCGAGCGCCTCGATCCGGCGCGCGAGATCGCGGTTCGAATCCATCAGGCGCCGCAACTGGACGAAGGTGCGCATGATGGCGATATTGACTTCGACCGCGCGTGAAGAACGCAGGACGCTGGAAAGCATGGCGACGCCCTGCTCGGTAAAGGCGTACGGGCGATACCGCAGCCCGCGGTGCTTGCGGGAACTGGTCACAATTTGTGATGAGTTCCGACCGGCGCCTTTGGATGCGGTCACGAATCGTGACCGGATAACCTCGTACTCTTCTGCCGAGAGCTGGAACATGAAGTCTGCCGGAAAGCGGGCGCGATTGCGGGCGACCGACTGATTGAGAGCGCGAGCCTCGACTCCGTATAAGCCGGCGAGATCGGAATCGAGCAATACTTTTTCCCCGCGCACAAGAAATATCAAGGGAGCGAGGTTTTCCGGCTTCGGAGACGGCAATGCCATCAGACGGTCTCCATGGTGGCATGACTGATCATTTTGTCGAATTCTCTGGTCAACCAGATCGCGGTTTCGACCGCTTCGATCTGGCAGAAGAACGGCCTGACGCCGGAGAACGTGTGATGCCGCCAGTGCTGCAGCTGGCGGGCAGTTTCCGGTGTGACGCGCGATTTGGACGGATCGGCAATCGAACGCCACCAGTGACGCGCCGGGTAGCCGTAGGGCGAATTGAGGATCGGCTTTTCGAAGAACTCGTTGCTCATTCGATGGCTTGTTGTTGTGGCTTGCCCCGGATCTGGCCGCGGGACAAGATACCGGGATAGGAGGAACGACGCAACGCGGGGTTCACAACCGTACCTATACTTGGCGAAAGCGTTAAAGTTTTTCCACGGATTTCCGAAAATAGCAATCAACAAGGAGACTTGAATGCGGTTTTCGCGCCTTCTTTTCTTTTCTCTTTTGCTCTCGATCTACGTGCCTCCGGCCCACGCCCGCATCACCGAGATCAACGTGCAGAAGGTCGAGCCATTCGCCGGCCGCGTGGCTTTTGGCAAGGCGGGCAGCTACAAGCGCGTCTGGGGCGCGGCGCGCGGCAAATACTGCCAGTTTTCAGGCAATGGCCGCATGTATGCTGGGTTTCAGGGCAATATGTTGCCACCGAACCGCGCATGAATTCGCTCCGCCGTGCGGTCCTCGCGCCGCTGGTCGAAGCCGACGCGGTGCGCAAGGCCGCCGCCACGCTCGCACTTTCTGGTGACCTAGCGGTGGATACGGGGGAGCACATCGACGTGCCTCCCGGCATTCCCGGCCGGCCACCGAACCCCGTGCTGCTGCCGCATAGCGAGCTCGTCCAGCCGCCGCTGAACACGCCAGAGGGCCGTGCGGCGCTGGTGCATTCGATCGCGCACATCGAACTCAACGCGATCGACCTCGCGCTCGATATCGTGTGGCGCTTTGCCGGCATGCCCGAGGCTTTCTACCGCGACTGGCTGTCGGTCGCGAAGGAGGAGGCGAAGCACTTCACGCTGCTGCGCGAGCACCTCGTGTCGCTGGGATTCGACTACGGGTCGTTCCCTGCGCACAACGGCCTGTGGGAGATGGCCGAGCGCACGCGGGATGACCTGCTCGCGCGGCTCGCCCTCGTTCCGCGCACGCTCGAAGCGCGCGGCCTCGACGCCTCGCCGCTCGTACGCAAGAAGCTCGTCAGCGTCGGCGACCACAAGGCCGGCGCGATCCTCGAACTCATCCTGGCGGAGGAGATCGGCCATGTCGCCATCGGCAACCGCTGGTACCGCCATGTCTGCGCCGAGCGCGGCCTCGACTCCCTGAACACGTACGCCGTCCTGGCCGGGCGGCACAATGCGCCCCACCTGCGCGGCCCTTTCAACCTCGAAGCCCGTCGCGCGGCCGGATTCGACGAGGAGGAGCTCGCCGCGCTTCGAACTTGAATGCGTCGATGAAGACCACTTGACCGATATCCCAGGCCGCACGGTGCGGCCGCATCTTGCATGGAGAGATCGATCGTGACTTTGCCAATTCGTCGTTCGTTGCCCGCCGTGATCCTCGTCGCGTTGTCCACCGGCGCCTCCGCCCAGGCCCTACGCACCGGCGAGCAGGTCTACAAGGAAACCTGCTTTGCCTGCCACACGACCGGGATCGAAAAGGCTCCGCGTTTCGGCGACCGCAAGGCCTGGGCGCCGCTGATCAAGGAAGGCCAGCACGTGCTCACTGCCGATGCCTGGTTGGGCGTGCGAGCGATGCCCCCAAAGGGCGGCAAGCCGGACCTCAGCCTCGAAGAATTCGCGCGGGCGGTGGCCTACATGGCGCGTTCTTCCGGGGGAAAATGGCAGGACCCTGACAGCGCGATGATGGGGCGCATCCGGGTCGAGGAATCCAAGCAGCTCGCGCGGCGCAAGGCGAAACCATGAACCGCGTTCGCGCCGCGATCGCGGGCGCTGCGGCGTCATTCGTCCACGGCTCGAATGCACCCCAGAACAAGCTATTCTTGACGCCCCCGCCTGGCAGGAAGAACGCATCATGAAGCTGATCGGAATGCTCGACTCCCCTTTCGTGCGGCGCACCGCCATCTCGTTCGAAGTCCTTGGCGTGCATTTCGAGCACGAGGCAGTGTCGGTGTTCAGCACCTTCGAGAAATTCCGCGCCATCAACCCGGTGGTCAAGGCGCCCACGCTGGTGTGCGACGACGGCGAGATCCTCATGGACTCGTCGCTGATCCTGCAGTACGTGGAGGCGCGCACGCCGCACCGATGCTCGCTGTGGTCGGCCGATCCGGCGGAACGCCAGCACGAGTTTCGCGCCGTCGGCCTGGCGCTGGCCGCGGGCGAAAAATCCGTGCACAGCGTGTACGAGCGCAACCTCCGCCCCCCGCAAGCGCGGCACGCGCCCTGGGTCGAGCGCATCACCGACCAGATGCTCGCCGCCTATGCGGCCCTGGAGGAGGAAGTGCAGCGCCGCCCGCTGCTGTTCGCGACCGGATTGAGCCAGGCTTCGATCACCACCGCCGTCGTGTGGCAGTTCACCCAATCGATGCTCGCCGACGTGTTGCCGGCAGGACGCCACCCGGGGCTCGAAGCGCTTTCCACACGCCTCGAAGCGACGCCTGAGTTCCGTAAGTACCCACCGGACGGCCCGGGTGTCTGAGGCCCCGGCACGGCCGGTGCACGCCCTCGAACTCAGGGTGCCGCCGCCCGCGGTCGGCCTCACCGTGGCGGCGGCGATGTGGGCCATCGCCTCGCTCACGCCTGGCCGGTTGGCGCTGCCCAACCCGGGCACGATAGCCACTGTCCTCGCGCTGGTGGGCCTGGCGTTCGACATGACGGGGCTGGTGGCCTTCGTGCGCGCCAAAACCACGATCAATCCGCTGCGCCCGCGCAATTCCACCGCGCTGGTGACCTCCGGGGTATACCGCATCACGCGCAACCCGATGTACTCCGGCATGCTGTTCATGCTGCTCGGGTGGGCGGTGTATCTGGACTCGCCGTGGGCGCTGCTCGGCCCGCTTGCATTCGTGCTGTACATCAACCGGTTCCAGATCGTGCCCGAGGAAAGGGTGCTGCAAGACCTGTTCGGGGACCAATTCGCGCGCTACAAGGAGCGCGTGCGGCGCTGGCTGTGAATATAGGTGGACCGACATCGTGCCGGCCACGTTCGCGCTGTACCCGCTGATCGACCCCAAGGTGGCCAGGCGCTTCCTCGCGAACCCGCGCGGCACCAAATAGCACGAAGGCAGGCGGATGCGTTGGCGGCGGCACGCCTATGTGCCCACCGCACTGACCACGTCGCGGCGATGGGCGAACATCGGCCTTTGCATCCTGGAGGCCGCCATGAACAACTACGCCAAATTCGGCGCCATGATCGTCGTCTCGACGCTGGTGATGTTCGGGCTCATGTACCTGAACACCTACGCATCGGACCACGTGTTCTTCAGCCAGACGCGCGCCTGGATGGCGCTCATCATGGGCGCGGCGATGGCGGCGATCATGCTCGCCTTCATGCCGGGCATGTACCAGAAGCGCGGCGTGAACCTGGCGATCTTCGCGGCAAGTGCGTTGGTATTCGGGCTATCGCTATGGCTGGTGCGCAGCCAGGCCACGGTCGGGGAGGTGGCGTGGATGAAGGCCATGATCCCGCACCATTCGATCGCCATCCTCACCAGCGAGCGCGCCCATATCAGCGACCCGCGCGTGAGGAAGCTCGCCGACGGGATCATCGAGGCGCAGAAGAGGGAAATCGCCGAGATGAAGGCGCTGATCCGCGACCT
>JBBQCV010000010.1:0-41483 GCA_038319115.1 Burkholderiales bacterium
GTCGAACTTCAATACCGCTAATGACCCGCTTTTTCATCTCGTAGCTCCTTAGCCAGCGCCTCAGCCACGTTGAGCCTGGCGCGAATGATGTCCATGTCTTCCTTCGGTGTGGCAATCCCTCGCTTGCTCTTCTTCTGGAAGCAATGGAGGACGAATACAGCTTCCTCAAACTTTACCGTGTAGACACTCCGGTACGTGCCGCCGGCATCATTTTCGACCACCTCAAGTACACCGGCACCGCCGAAGCCTTTGAGTACCTTAGCGGCGTCGTGCTGATCGCCGGCTTGTGCCAGGGGCAACGCGTAACCGAAAAATCGCCGCACGCCGGGCGGCAGTGCCATTAGGTCCTTGTGACTGCTGCCTATCCATTGCAGCGGCTTTTCCTCATCGGCCATGCCCGTACTATGCATGAACTGGTATATAGATGGCAAGGGGAGCAGGGCACAGTCTCGAATTGGGTACTTTGATCAGCGCGTGGAAGTGAAGGTCAAGGTAAAGCCTGTCGGCCGCACGGGACAGCCGGTCGTGGCGTAACGCGACGCACGTAGAACGACATTAAGGTGACAGACCGATCCCGGGAGATCTGAGGAGGGGCGGATTTTCACCGGCCCCGGTAACCCGCTTCGCGCTGATGCCGGAGGGCAACCACCCGAATCAACGCTTCGGCCGGCGCATGCTCGTAAAGCGCGATGTACCCCGACTGCCCATGCGAGATGACAAGTTCCCTCAATGTCGAGCCGCCACCAGGCGGGCGGCCTATGTTCGGGTGCGCCTCCAGGACCAGGACGGCGCTGCGTACCGCGTCAATATGCGCCAGCGCCGTCGCCGGGTCGCGCTCGAAGTTGAGTTCGGAAATCTTTTCCAGGTCGCCGAGCGCTTCCTCCGCGAAAACGATCACGTCATCTTGCGCGGCTTGGGGCGCTGCGGGCTCTCGCCCCGCGCGCGGGCATCCAGATAAGCGAAGACCTCGGCGGCGTGCATGCCCTTGCCCGATTTCTTCATGCGCGCCAGCCTGAGCCGGGCTTCCTTGTGCAATGCCGTGCGCGCCTCTTCGGCCTCGACCTTGTCACGGATCGCCTCCAGCATGAAGGCATGCACGGTGGTGTCGCTTGCCTCAGCCAGACGGGCAACACGCTTTTTCATTTCCACGGGAACCCTCAGCGATACCGCCACGCGCGCACCTGAGTATCACAAATGAGATACACATAGGCTACCCGCGCGGCCCGACAGCGTCAAACATTGCCGAGGTCCGCGGTCAGGAGCAATTGAAATTGTGCGTGGCGGCCACAACGTCTTCGCGGCCTTTGGCTACCCGAACGCCGCGGCCGGGCAACTGAAAGCGCTCACTTGCCGCGCAAATCGTAAACGTGCTCGATCGCGGAGCGATAAGCGTGCGCCGGGTCGGGGAACATACCGGCATCGCGGCGGCGGATTTCTCGCGTATCGCACCGGGTGAAGCTCGATCGATTCACGATCGATCGGCTTATAACGATTCTGGAACGCCCCTCCCCGGAATGCTACTTGAATGGATTGACGACCTTCAAGCGCTCGCCAAAGACCTGACCCTCCTGCAGATCTTCGGAGTAGAGCGTTTCACAATCCGAAAGAAGCGCTGCCGCGACAATCAGAGAATCCCAAATCGAAAGCTGGTAACGCTCACCGATGCGGATCGCATCGCGTACCGTTGGCACGTCTACCGGCACGACCTCGCACAGGTCAAGCAGACCGAGCGCAATCTGGTTGGCGTCCGCGAGTGCAAATCCATGCTTGCGCGTGAGCACGCTGACGGTTTCGTTGATGACCTGTGTGCTGATGACCGGGCTGGACTCGAGAATCGCTACGGCAGCCGGCGCCTTCGTCGCATGGCGCGACTCAGCGTAGATGACGATGTTGGTGTCAGCGAATACTTTCCCGGTCATGCAGTTCGTCGCGATTGAATTTCACGGGATCGAATCGACCGCGATATTTCGCTAGCGTCTGCAAGGCTGCGGCTCGCCGGGCGTCCCGGTCGGCATCGCGCCGGGTCTCCAGCTGGCTGACGAACGCCAACACCTCCCGCGCCTGGGGCTCGGGCAGCGTCTGTACTTTCTCGAAGATCTTCTCCGCCGTATTCATGGATCTCGCGCCGTCCATCGTTTGTCTGGCAAGTTTACTCCCGCCCACCCGAGCGGCCAAGTACCCACCGGCGGCATAGGGACACTGCTTTCGGGAGTGGAATCCGGCTTCGACATCAGGAATAGCCATGAACCTCATCCGATCTATCGCAAGCCGGACGCAAGCCGCGCAAGGCGAGATCCCAGTTGGAGCGTGCGCGCAAGTACATTGGCGCGGTAGAGGCGCCGCTTAAGCCGGGGAACACCGCCGCCCGGGCGAAGGCCTTGGTTCGTGGAATTGCTTCCGCGAAACCCGCTCGCTGACACCTGCCCGCGACCAGGAAGAGACTGGGCATCCTTGACGGGATCACGCTGGATCGGCACGCCTTCTCGCGCTACAGGACGCGCACCCGGCACGCCTTCACGAATCACTTTGCGGCGCGAGAGTAGGCGGCAAGCTATTAGCGCCGCGCAATCAGAAGGCCTTTCAGCCGCGCTCATCCCGAGCGGACACAGCATTGCCGCGGACCGCCGGCATCAACCCGGGATCACGGTGCAATCCACCGCAGGTCATCGCCGAAGTTTCGCGCCCGCACGCCGGACGGGAACAAGGTCTCCTCGCGCGCCTGATCGATGATCCGGGCGCTGCCGGTCTTTGCATCCCGGGCCGCCGCCGCCACGCTGTGCGCGAGATAGACGCCGCGCCCGCTTCCCGCCTTGATCTCCAAGGCCACGCGCGTGTCGCCGCGGTCGAGCAGCAAGTCGAGCTCCGCCCACAGGCTTCGACGTGCACTTCGCGCAGCCGCTCGACTTACCACCGTCAGGCCGAAATCGGATGAGGCCGGGCGCCGGTCACCATTCTCCCGAGCCTGAACCGCATCCGACCGATGGCAGTATTTTGGCTGGAGAGTCAATCCCGGCGCGGGCCAGGCCTGAAAAGTGGCAGTATTCAGGAAATCTCGATGGCCACCGGCTGGTGGTCGGAATCCTGCGTGTCCCCGTCGATACGCACGCTTTTCAGCCGCGGCGCGAGGTCTTCGCTGACGAACACGAAGTCGCAGCAGTAAGGCTCTTTTGCGTACTGCTTGCCGTGCAGGCAGAACGTCGGCGGGTGCCGCTTGCCTGGATGGGCGTGGGCCCAGGCATCGACCAGACGCGGGACCTGGCCTTCGAAAGGTTCGCGTAATCTCACGCAGGCTGGATCGTCCACCTTCATGTTGAAGTCGCCGGTGAGGATTGCGGCCACCGGACGCTCATGCGGCTCGAAGGGCCCCGAGCGGTACTGCGATGACGACTTCGCCCTCGCGTGGCCGCAGGCTTCGACATGCAGTTCGCGCAGGCGCTCTACCTGCGCCATGCGCTGCTGCGCGGAGTAGTACTCGAGGTGAGTAGTGATCACGCGCACCAGCCCCACGTCGGATTCGATGACGGCTTCGAGCGCAATTCTCGGCATGCTCGGCGTGCCGCTCTCGGCCGGCCAGGGCAGGGTGTGGCGGAAAGCCTGGCGGACCGGCAGGCGCGAGAGGATCAGGTTGCCGAACTGGCGGCGCCCGCCGGAGTCATCGGGAACATCGACCGCCACGCCGAAGATCGCCGTGTAGCCGGGGAACAGGCCCTTGAGTACTGCGACCTGGTCTTCGCCCGTGGACCCGGCGAGCGCCGGATAGTTGATCGCCACTTCCTGGAAACACGCCAGGTCGGGATCGGCGAACGCCTTTGCGAAACGCGCGATGCGGGCGGGGTCGACGGCTCCGTCCATTCCGCGGCACCACTGGATATTCCATTGCAACAATTTCATCGGATTCCCCCAGAGCGCCCGGCGGCTGTCTCGAAGCTGACGTTATCGACGGCGCGCGTTTCTTCCCATGCCTTGGTGACCTGCTGAAGGCAGATAGCGGACAACGCGACTCCTGTGGCTGGCGGGAACTGCGGAAGGCGGCACTGTAATGCCGTTCTGTTTCAGGCACGTTAAGTAAAATCCGCGGCAGTGTCAAAAGTACGCGTCGAGGCATTCGGCGCGGCAAAGGCCACGACTGCCGCTGGATTCCGCGCGGCAGCCGGACTAAAGTGCAAAGGGGGCCTCTTGGGCCGCCCGCGGAGGCTTGCAATGAAATCCCTGCTGTTGCTCGTTGTATTGGTCGTCGTCACATTTGCGGCGCCGCTGCCTGTATCGCAGGCGCAGGAAAAGGCGAGGGACGAGCGCGCCGACACCCTTTCGGCCGTGGTGCGGGTAAAGGCGCGCATCCTGCCCAACGCACGCTCCGCGCCGAGCCTGGGCACGGCGCGCGAAGGCAATGGCGTGCTGATCCGCGACAACCTCGTGCTGACCATCGGCTACCTGGTCATCGAAGCCGAAGGCATCGAGGTCACCGCAGGCGATGGGCGCGCGGTGCCCGCCACGCTCGCAGGCTACGACCATGCCAGCGGCTTCGGCCTGCTGCGCCTGGTGGCGCCGATCGAGGCCAAGCCCCTGCCGCTGGGGGATGCGAGCGCATTGTCCGAGCGCGATCCGGTCATGGTGGCGGCGTATGGCGGCCGCGATGGCGTGAGCCTGGCCTACGTGGTGTCGCGTCGGCCGTTCTCGGGCAGCTGGGAGTACATGCTCGAATCGGCGATCTACACCTATCCGCCGGTAATGAACTGGTCGGGCGCCGCGCTGATCGGTCCCAAGGGCGATTTGCTCGGCATCGGCTCGCTCATGGTGGCCGATGCAATGAGCCCGGGCACGCAGTCCCCCGGCAACCTGTTTGTCCCGGTCGACATCCTCAAGCCGATCCTGAACGACCTGGTGGAGAAGGGGCGCGCCGGTCCCGTGCGTCCATGGCTCGGCATGTCCACCGACGAACTGCGCGGGCGGCTGTTCGTTTCGCGCGTTTCGCCCGATGGCCCGGCCGAGCGAGCCGGCCTGCGCCGCGGCGACATCCTGGTGGGCGTGGGCGGCGAGGATGTGGTGTCGCTCGCGGACTTCTATCGCAAGGTCTGGGCGCGCGGCAGTGCCGGGGTGGAGGTCCCCCTGCGGGTCCTGCAGGGCACGCAACTCAAGGAACTCGGCGTGAAGTCGATCGATCGCGCGGAGTACTTCCGCGCCAAGCCCACGCTTTAGCGCATCGCACCCTAGTCGAGCTTGAGGTCGCGCGGGTAGGGTTCGACGCCGGGGCGCAGCGTGTACGGGGGCGTGCGCCTGAGCATGCCCTTCGCCGGGCCGCCCGAGACGGCCTTGGCGTAGTCCACGTTCTTGCGCATTTCCTCGAGGTACAGGTTCTGGCCGCCGAAATGCTTTTCGGCGTACGTGTAGGCCGCGTTGAGCTGGTGATCCAGGCGCCTGAGCGCATTAGCATAAAACCCCGGGGTCTTGCTCACCAGGTCGTCGCCCGAACTGAACAGCACGTTGATGCTGCCGTCGGGCATGCGCCGGCGCGCAAGGCCGCCGAGCACGAACTCGGGATACAGGCGGTCACGGCATTTCTCGAGGTAACAGCGGTCCGACATCTGCGCGATGATGTCGGCCGTGCCGAGGAACTCCCCCAGCTTGCGCAACAACGGGTCGCCGATGCGAATGGTGTCGGTGTTGCGCTCGTAGCCGGTGAAATGCACCAGCATCGAGGCGACCGCCGCGTGTTCCCCCAGCCCGAGCGTTTTGAAATACCCGCGCAGGAACGCCGAGCCGCGTGACACATGGGTCAGCGTGTATTCCGACCCGTACCTGTGGGTGCGGTCGCCTTTGCGGCGCAGGTAGCCGACGTCATGGAAGAGTGCTGACACCACACCGATCTGGAAGTGCTCGGGGGACAGCGGCGCGTAGCCGTTTCGGTAGCGTTCGTAACCGTCCATGAGGCGCGCCATCGCAAGCGTCACGTCGAGGACGTGCTGGATATCGTGGTATTCGGTGTCGCACGGGTGATGGTCCTCGTCCGCGCCGCAATACAGGGCATCGATATCGCCGAACGCACGCGCAAGCGGGACTGCCGAGGCCGACGGATACAGCCGGGTGAAGATTTCGCCGACCACAACGCCGACATCCACGCAGCCGGTGGTCCGGATCGAGTCGGTGACGTCGTAGTCGCTGCGTCGCATGGCTTGTTCTTATGCGGGGTCTTGGATTGCCGAATGCCGCGGCCGGGAGCCCCTTTCCCGTGCCGGCCACTCCGGCTAGGATGTGGGGCATTGCGCACAGTTTCCAGTCGAACAGTACACACCGGACCGCGATATGGCGTCAAGTGCGGGATTTCCGGCGCGCGGCGCCCCCGGCTGGATGCCCGGGCGCGGAGGCATGCATGAGCTTGATTGCACTTACCGAAGAGGAACGCCGCGATATCGAACACCGCATTGCGGAGCTCGAAATCGAGCATGGCGACCTCGACGACATCATCGGCCGCCTGGCGATGACCCCGTTCCAGGACCAGCTGCAGCTGCGCCGCCTCAAGAAGCGCAAGCTGTTCCTCAAGGACACGCTGGCGCGGCTGCGCGACAAGCTGATCCCCGACATTCTCGCGTGATCGCCCTCATCCAGCGCGTGCTCGAGGCCAGGGTGCTAGTGGCCGGCGAGCAGGTCGGCGCGATCGGGTCCGGCATCCTCGCGCTGGTGGGCGTGGAAAAGGAGGACGGCGAGGCCCAGGCCCGCCGCTTGTGCGAGAGGGTCCTTGGCTACCGGATCTTCGCCGACGCGCAGGGGAAGATGAACCTTTCGCTTGCCGATACGGGCGGCGGCTTGCTCGCGGTGCCACAGTTCACGCTGGTCGCCGACACGCACAAGGGCGCGCGACCGAGCTTTTCCTCGGCCGCACCGCCGGCCGAGGGTGAAAAGCTGTTCGAATACTTCGTCGCCATTGCGCGCGGCGCCCATCCGCTGGTGCAGACCGGCCGCTTCGGGGCCGACATGAAAGTTCACCTTGTCAACGATGGGCCGGTGACGTTCTGGCTCGAGGTTTAGCGCAGGCGGTCAGGTGCGCGGCACCGGCCGCTACGGCGTGATGCGGCCCTGGGTGCCGCCTACGATTCGAGCGTCCTGAAATCGGCCGGGGCAACGATTTCGATCATCTCGACGTCCTTCGAATGGGCGATCTCGCGATGGCGGATGCTGGGCTCGAATTTCGTGTCGCCAAGGTGGTCGACCGAGAACGCCGCAGCGCGCTTGCGTGCCGTGCTGGTGGGTGCCGCCGCCTTGCTGGCGGTCCTGCCTGTTGCCGTGGTTGCCTTCATCTTCCCTCCGCAAGCATGGGCGCATCGTGGAAGATGCGCTCGTCCATGGTTTTAAGGTCCGGCGCGACGGGCACCGGCGCCGCAAGCTGGCCGATCACGTCGCGCTGCAGGTCCATGCCCGGCGCGATCTCGGTCAGCGTAAGCAAGCCGCCGCGCAGTTCGAACACCGCGCGCTCGGTGACATACAGCACCTTGGTGCCTTTGCCCACCGTATAGGGCCCGTTGAACGAAAGGTGCTCGACTTTCTGCACCACTTTTCGCACCGCGCCTTCCTGCAAGATCCTGAGCTTGCCGTTCCCGGCGCGCACTTCGAGCCCCTTGGCCGTGAGCGAGCCCATGAACACGACTTCCTTGGCCGTCTGGGTGATGTTGATGAACCCGCCGACGCCGGCCACACGGTCGCCGAATTTGGACACGTTGACGTTGCCGTGCAGGTCCATCTCGGCCAGGCCGAGGAAAGCGATATCCAGCCCGCCGCCGTCGTAGAAATCGAATTGCTCGGCGTGCGAAACGATGGCATCGGGATTGGACGAGGCGCCAAAGGAAGGCGGTTGCGCCGGGGTGCCGCCGATCGGGCCGGACTCTACCGTCATGACGAAATCCGACAGGCCTTCCTCGCGCGCCACCTGGCCTACGCCTGCGGGCATGCCGGTGCCGAGGTTGACGATCGGTCGCTTCCATTTGCGCAGTTCGAACATGGCGCGGCGCTGCACGATCTTGCGCAGGTCGAGCGGCAGAGACTTGATTTCGTGCGGCTGCTCGCGCCGGTCGCCGGTGTAGGCGGGGTTGTAGTCCTCGCCATAGGTCTGCCAGTGGTCCTCGGGATTCTCGGCCACGGAGACATAGTCGACGAGGATGCCCGGCACGCGCACGAGGTGCGGGTGGATCGAGTGCTTCGCCACCATGCGCTTGACCTGCACGATCACGATGCCGCCCGAATTGCGCGCCGCCTGCGCCAGGGACAGCACGTCGTTGTGGAACACCTCGTGTTCCATGCTGATGTTGCCCTCCGGATCGCTGGAAGTGCCGCGCAGGATGGCGCAGTGCAACGGGAACACGGGGTAGAAGAGGCACTCCTGCCCGCGCAGCATGATGAGCTCCACGAGTTCCTCCGTGGTGCGCGCGTTGAGCCGGCCGCCGTCGTAGCGCGGGTCGACGAACGTATGCAGGCCGATCGGCGAAATGACACCGGGCTTCCTGCCGGCGATGGCGCGGAACATCTGCGCCACCACGCCCTGCGGCCAGTTGTAGGCCTCGATTTGGTTGGCCACCGCGAGCGCGCCCAGGCGGGGCGCCGCGCCCCAGTGGCCACCGATGATGCGCTTGACCAGCGCCGCGTGGCCGAAATGGCCCGTCCCCTTGGTCGCCTTGTCCCCCTGGCCCGCGGCGTACAGCAGCGTGAGCCCGCGCGGCCGCCCGGTCTCGAGGAAGCGCTTCTCGATCGCCGTCGACAGCCCTTCTGGATGGCCCGATCCGGTGAACCCGGAAGTGGACACCGTCCAGCCGTCCTCGACCAGTGCGGCGGCCTCGGCATGCGAAATGATTTTCACGCCGGGAATTCTAGCCGTTCGCGGTGGGGCGAGGCAGGCAGCGCGGCGCCGTTGGCAGCGTCAGGCGAAACAGCGTAAGCTTTCCCGCACGCCTTTCCACGTTCCGCACTGCCCCTTTCCAGCATGTCCTCTCCGAGTTTCGATCAGTTCGTCGGCACCAAGCCGGTCGAGGAGCGCCACCGGCTCGACAGCGCGCGCCTCGACCAGTTCATGCGCTCCCACGTCGAAGGCTACGCCGGCCCGCTCGAGGTGGAGCAGTTCAAGGGCGGGCAGTCTAACCCGACCTACCGGCTGTCGGCCGGCGGCCGGCACTATGTGCTGCGCAAGAAGCCGCCGGGCAAGTTGCTGCCCTCGGCCCACGCGGTGGACCGCGAGTTCCGCGTGATCAAGGCCCTGCATGGCGTGGGCTTTCCCGTGCCGCGCCCGTACGCGCTGTGCGAGGACGAGGGCGTGATCGGCACCATTTTCTACGTCATGGACTGCGTCGAGGGCCGCGTGCTGTGGGACCAGGCCATGCCCGGGATGAAGCGCAGCCAGCGCTTCGAGATCTGGGACGAACTCAACCGCGTCATGGCGCAGTTGCACGGCATCGACTACAAGGCGGTCGGGCTCGAAACATTCGGCAAGCCGGGCAGCTACCTCGAGCGCCAGATCGGCCGCTGGACCAAGCAGTACCTGGCCTCGGAGACGGTGAAGATCGAGGCGATGGACAACCTGATCGCCTGGCTGCCGAAGAACATCCCCGCCGGTGACGAGACGACCGTCGTGCACGGCGATTTCCGCCTCGACAACACCATCTTCCACCCCACCGAGCCGCGCATCCTCGCGGTGCTCGACTGGGAACTGTCGACGCTCGGCCACCCGATCGCCGATTTTTCGTACCACTGCATGAGTTGGCATATCCCGGCGGGCAAATTCCGCGGCATCGAGGGCATGCCGTTCGAGGAGCTCGGCATCCCGACCGAGCAGCAGTACATCGACATGTACTGCAAGCGCACCGGGCGCGCCGGCATCGATCCCACGACGTGGGACTTCAACATGGCCTACAACCTGTTTCGCATCGCCGGCATCACCCAGGGCATCGCCAAGCGGGTCGTCGACGGCACCGCGTCGAGCGCGCACGCGGTGGAAGCCGGATCGAAGGCGCCGTTGCTGGCTGAGCTGGGCTGGCAGCAGGTCGAAAAAATACTACGCAGAGGCGCAGGGGCGCGGGCCCCTTCCACCTAGGAGCCTTGCGCTCCCCCGCATCGCTGTCGTCCCCATCCCAGGAGAAGCAAATGGATTTCGAATACTCACCGCGCGTGAAGGAACTGCAAAAGCGGCTCATCGCTTTCATGGCCGAGCACATCTACCCGAACGAGCCGAAGTATTACGCCCACGTGCACAGCGACAAGCGCTGGGAGCCGGTGCCGATCATCGAGGAGCTCAAGCCCAAGGCGCGCGCCGCCGGCTTGTGGAACCTGTTCCTGCCGCACTCCAAGCGCGTCCCCGAGGGGCTATCGAATCTGGAGTACGCGCCGCTGTGCGAAATCATGGGCCGCGTGACTTGGGCTCCCGAGGTCTTCAACTGCTCGGCCCCCGACACCGGCAACATGGAGACCATCGAGCGCTACGGCACCGAGGAGCACAAGCGCCAGTGGCTCGACCCGCTCCTGCGCGGCGAGATCCGCTCGGCGTTCCTCATGACCGAGCCTGCGGTGGCGAGCTCGGATGCGACCAACATCCAGTGCAGGATCAAAAAGGACGGCGACCAGTACGTCATCAACGGCACCAAGTGGTGGTCCTCGGGCGCCGGCGACCCGCGGTGCAAGATCTATATCCTCATGGGCAAGACCGACCCGGACAATGCCTCACGCCACAGCCAGCAGTCGATGGTGCTGGTGCCCGCCGGCACGCCGGGGGTGAAGATCCTGCGCCACCTGCCGGTCTTCGGCTACGACGACGCGCCGCACGGGCACATGGAAATCGAGCTCAAGGACGTCAAGGTGCCGGCTTCGAGCATCCTGCTGGGTGAGGGGCGCGGGTTCGAGATCGCCCAGGGCCGGCTCGGACCGGGCCGCATCCACCATTGCATGCGCCTCATCGGCCAGGCCGAGCGGGCGCTGGAAAAGATGTGCAAGCGCGCCACTGGCCGCGTGGCGTTCGGGCGCACCGTGGCCGAGCAGGGCGTGACGCGCGAGCGGATCGCCGAAGCGCGCATCATGATCGACTCGACCCGCTTCATGGTGCTGCATGCGGCATGGAAGATGGACGTCGCCGGCAACAAGGTGGCCAAGAAGGAGATCGCGATGATCAAGGTGCTGGCGCCGAACATGGCCTGCCAGGTCATCGACTGGGCCATGCAGGTGCACGGTGGCGGCGGGGTGTCGGACGACTTCGGCCTGGCCAATGCCTATGCCCACGCGCGCACGCTGCGTTTTGCCGACGGCCCGGACGAGGTGCACCGCAACGCGATCGCCAAGCAGGAGATCGCCGACCAGACCTCTCTCGAAGAGGCGCTCGCGACGCGCAAGTAAGCGCGCGCCGCCGGCCGGCTCAAACGGTGCGCACGGCCTCGCCGAGGCACTGCGCCGCCGTCACCAGCTCCGCGTCCGGGTTGAGGATGTCGGGGGAGAGGCGCAGGTACTCGCCACGCGAATCCGCATGCACGCCGCGCGCTTCCAGCGCCTGCGCGAGGCGGCCTGCCTGCGCATGCCTGATGGTGAGGAAGGCGCCATGCGATTCGGTGGCGCCTTCGGCTTCGATACCCTGTTGGCCGAGGAGCGCCATGAGGCGGCTTTGCTGGGCGAGCGAGTAGGCGCGCAACCGCTCCACGCCGATCTCGAGCGTGAATTCCAGTCCCGCGAGCGCCTGGTAGGGCGCAAGCACCGGCGGGGTGGATTCGTTCCAGCCTTCGCCGCCCGCCGCAAACTCGGGCGGGTCCGGGCGTTCGTACGCAAACACGTCCTTTTTGGCGAACCATCCAGTATCGAGCGTGCGCAGCGCGTCGAGATGGTCCGGGCGCACGTACAACCAGCACGCCCCCGGCCCCCCGCGCAGGTACTTGTAGGAGCCGCCGACGGCAAAGTCGGCCTCCAGCGCCAGCATGTCGGTCGGGATCACCCCCGCGCCATGGTAGACGTCGACCAGCACCTTCGCGCCAGCCGCGTGCGCATCGCGCACCAGTTGCGGCAGCTGCTCCAGCACCTGGCCGGTGCGGAACATCACGCTCGATACGACCAGCAGGTCCGCGCCGGCGCGCACGGCCTGCGCGATGTCGTCGGTGTCGAATAGCCCGTCGGCGCGCGCTGGCACCTGCGTAAGGCCGATGCGGCCCTTGTCGCGATACACGCGCAGGATGAAGTCGAGCGAATCGAACTCGCCCGCGGTCGCGACCACGCGCGGCCGGCCCGGCAGGGCATTGAGCACGGCGCGCAGGCCCTGCCCGGCGGCGGACTTGGGCACTATGCAGTCCGGGCGAGGCGCGTTGATGAGCCGCGCGGTAAGCGACTGGAATTTCTCGCGCGCCGCCATCCACGGCTCCCACGCTTCGTTCATGCGGGCGTACCAGGCCTCCACGCCAGCAGCGATGTCGCTCGCGGTCCGGTCTGGCGGCCGGCCGAGAGAATGGTTGGCCAGGTAGATGGTCTTTGCCGAGCGCCCGAGCACGCGCGAAAAAAGCGGCCACGCCTGTGCGCGCAGATTCTCTTCGGTGAGCGCGCCGTCGATGTTCATGGTTCGATTTCGGTGCGCACGTCGATCAGCTCGGGAAACAGGGCCACGTCGAGCGTGCGCCGCAGGAAGGACACCCCGGCGGTGCCGCCGGTGCCGCGCTTGTGCCCGATCACGCGCTCCACGGTCTTCACATGACGAAAGCGCCAGAGCTGGAAGTTCTCCTCGACGTCGACGAGTTTCTCGCACATCTCGTAGGCGTCCCAGTAGCGCTCGCGATCTTCGTAGATCGCCTTGAACACGGCCACCACGCCGTCGCTGCGCCGGTAGGGCTGGGTCCAGTCGCGCTCCACGCATTCGGGCGGCACCGGCAATCCGCGCCGCGCGAGGTGGCGCAGGAACTCGTCGTAAAGGCTGGGCGAGTGGAACAGGGCCGTCAGCCGCGCATGACCGGACGGGTTGTGGCGATGCACGTCCATCATGTGCGGGCTCTTGTTGCCGAGCAGGAACTCGATCGCGCGGAACTGGAACGACTGCAGGCCCGAGGCGGGGCCGAGCGCATCGCGAAATTCGACATACTCCGAGGGCGTCAGCGTTTCCAGCACCGACCACTGCTCGAACAGTTGCCGTTGCACCTGCTTGACCCGCGCGAGGATCTTGAACGAGGCCTCCAGCCGGTCGGACTGCACGTGGGCGATCGCCGCCGAGAGCTCATGCAGCAGCAGCTTCATCCACAGCTCGGAGGTCTGGTGCTGGATGATGAACATCATCTCGTCGTGGTGCGGCGGCACCGAGCGCGGTTGTTGCGCGCCAAGCAGAAGGTCCAGCCGCAGGTAGCCGCCGTAGGAGGACTCGGGCGCGAGATCGGTGATCATGCCGGCGTCTTCATTGGCCATGCGGCCTCCGGATTGCGTGGGAGCGGTGACTATAATGCCTGGCGAACCGGACCAACATCAGCGAAGGAGTCCCCATGCTAAAACTGTGCGGCTTTCATATCAGCAACTACCACAACAAGGTCCGCCTCTCCCTGCTCGAAAAGGGCATCAAGTTCGAGGAGGACGCCACCTGCCGGCCGTCACAGAAGGATGACTGGCTCGCGCGCTCGGTGATGGGCAAGGTTCCCATCCTGGAGACCGGCGGCGGGGCGCTGGCCGAATCGGGCGTCATCTGCGAGTACCTCGAGGACGCCTACCCGCAGTCCCCGCTGCTGCCCAAGGACCCAATGGCACGAGCGCGGGTGCGTGAGATCATCACGGTGATCGAACTGCACCTCGAGCTGGTGGCCCGCCGCCTGTACGGCGCGGTCTTCTTCGGCGGCACGGTGTCGGAAGAGACACGCAAGGAGGTCGAGCGCGATATCGGCAAGGGAGTACGCGCTCTTGAGCGGCTGTCGAAATTCGAGCCCTACATCGCGGGGAAGGACCTCACGCTGGCCGACTGCGCCGCTTTCGTGAGCCTGCCGCTGGTCAGCATGGCGAGCAAGCTCGCCTTCGGCAAGGACGCGTTCGAGCAACTGCCGCAACTCAAGCCCTACCTGAAGATGCTTGGCGAGCGGCCCCACTTCGCCAAGGTAAACGCCGACCGCAAGGTGGCTTCGGACGCCGCTGCAGCGGCTGCCGCAGCGGCCAAGAAAGCCGGTTGAAGCTCCACACGCTGGGCACGGGCGGGCCGCGGCCCGACCCGGAACGCAATTCGGCCTGCCATGTGCTCGAGGCTGCCGGCCGGCACTTCATGTTCGACGTCGGGCGCGGCGCGATCCAGCGCGTTGCGCAGAAAGGCCTGCCGTTCGCGGCCATCGGTCCGCTGTTCGTCTCGCACCACCATGTCGACCATATCGGCGAGCTGTCGAATTACCTCATCACAAGCTGGCTGGCCGGGCGCAGGGAGCCGTTGCGCATCTACGGGCCGCCCGGCACGGCGGGGATCGTCGATGTCCTGATGAAATCGGTGTACGACCGCGACATCGCGTTTCGCACCGAAGGCGAAACCGCCTTCGGACCGTTTATCGGCGCCGAGGTCACCGAAGTGCGCGCCGGCCCGGTGGCCGAGGGCGAGGGCTGGAAGGTGAGCTGCGCGGAAATGGAGCACGGCCACGGGCTGCCGTTTGGCAAGGCGTTCCTCGCGCGCTGGACGTGCCTTGCCTATCGGGTCGAGGCCGAGGGGCGCGTGTTCAGCTTTAGCGGTGACGCGGTGATGTGCGACCCGCTGATCCGCATCGCCACCGGCGCCGACCTGCACCTGCAGTGCTGCTATATGGCTGCGTCGGAAATGACCACGGGGCATTTCAGGGGCGTGGGCAAGTACACGCTGGCCTGCTCCGATACGGCGGGCAAGATCGCCGCGCGCGCCGGCGCCAGGCGGCTCGTGCTCACGCACTTTCGCCAGACCACGCCCGCGCTGATCGAGGACATGCGCGCCGACATCGCGCGCGATTTCGCGGGGTCGGCGGAATTCTCGCGCGACCTGGACGAATTCCTAGTCTAGTTTCGCCCCGGTTGAGACGACGAGCTTCTTCCACTTCGCCGCCTCGTCCATGATGAAGCGGCCGAATTCCGGTGAGGTCATCGCCCCGGTTTCCGCCCCCAGCGTGGCGAGCTTCTCCGCCACGTCGGGCAGGCGCAGCACGCGGATGATTTCGGTGTTGAGCTTTGCGGTGACCGCAGCGGGCATGCCCGCCGGCCCGACGATCCCGCCCCAGCCGTAAAGGTCGTAGCCTTTGAGTCCCGACTCGTCGAGGGAGGGCAGGTCGGGAAGCAGGCGCGACCGGTTGCGCGTCGTGACGGCAAGCGCGCGCGTGCGCCCCGCCTTGACATGGGGGATAGCCGAAACGGCCGTATCGAACATGACCTGCACCTGCCCACCGATCAGGTCGGTCTGCGCCGGCGCCGAGCCCTTGTAGGGGACGTGCACCATCTGCACGCCGGCGAGCTGGTTGAAAAGTTCGCCGGCGAGGTGCGGCGGGCTCGCGCTGCCGATCGAGGCGAAATTGATCGCGCCGGGCCGGGCTTTGGCGAGCGCGATCAGTTCGGCGACGCTGGTGGCCGGGACCTTCGGGTTCTCGACCAGCACCAGCGGGAAAGTGCCAAGCAGCGCCACGGGCGTGAAGTCGTTCGCGAGGTCGTACGGGACCTTCGGGAACAGGCTGGGGTTGATGGCAAGCGCTGCAGGAAAATACAGCAGCGTGTAGCCGTCGGGCGCCGATTTCACCAACATCTCGGCGGCGATGTTGCCGCTCGCACCGGGCCGCGCGTCGACGACGACAGGCTGGCCCCAGGCCTCGGTGAGCTTCTGGCCCACGAGGCGCACCTGGGTTTCGCCGCCGGAGCCCGGCGGGAACCCGATGATGATGCGGATGGGCTTGCTGGGATAGGGCTGCGCGAATGCGACGCATGCGCAGACCGACAGCACGAAACCTGCAATCCACTTGATGAATTCCATCGAATCCTCCCTCCGTGTTTCGTCCTAGTGTAGATCGGCCATGCAACCCCTTTGCCAGGATGCGTGAATTGCATGGAGGACTGTGACGCTTCGCACGCGCGAATGTTGTGTTATTGCACAACCAAAATTCCATTTAAGATAATACAGGCGCCATTTTTTAACATCAATAGTTAATATTTCGTGTCAATCGTCTTCGCTGGTTTGACCCCCTGGGCTATTGCCCCTTAGACACCGGCCCGGTATCGTTCGTCGGCCAAGGGGAGACGTGTGGGTCCCACACCAGAACAACAAGCACGCGCCGGGATCGATCGACTGCTGAGCGCAGCGGGTTGGTCAGTTCAGGACATGGCGCACGCCAACATTCATGCCGCGCGCGGCGTCGCGCTATGCGAGTTCCCACTCAACACCGGATTCGGCACAGCCGATTACCCTCTCTACATCGACGGCAAAGCGGCCGGGGTGATCGAAGCCAAGAAGGAAGGCACCACGCTCACCGGCGTGGAGATCCAGTCCGCCCGATATGCCAAGGGTCTGTCTGCCTGCCTCACTGCCGGCCTGGCGCCACCCGCTGCCGTTCCAGTACGAGTCCACCGGGATCGAAACCCATTTCACCAGCGGGCTCGATCCCCAGCCGCGCGCCCGCAACGTCTTTGCCTTTCATCGGCCTTCTCCCATTTGTCGAGCAGTGTCGCATCATCGTCGAAATCGGCCGATGCTTTTCGCTAGTTCGCGAAGTGCAGGCCGAGGTGGATATCAATCTCAAACGCGTCTTAGCACTGCGTCAAAGCATTCTTCGGACAGCTTTCTCTGAGGCGAGGATGGGAGGACAATTGCAGATTCGGAGGGCGATGCTATGAGTACCGATATTACATTCGAGGTGGCTACGCTGCGTTTCGAGGGCGAGCGCTTCAAGGGGCATGCGCTGGACGTCGAGTGCACCCAGGAATTGATCGCGTACCGCAATCTGGTCCTGGAGTGTGCCAAATCGTTGTGGCGAAGGAAATTTCCAGACCGCACGCGATTGCCGAAGGGTTTTGAAGAAGGATTTCGCCTCCAGTTCAATCGACTGGAAGAAGGCTCGGCGGTCGTGCCTCTGCAACGGGTTCGGCTCACAACCGAGCAGGCCGAACTCGAACTTGAGGATGAATTCGACGAGGCCGTTTCCTTGATTGACCAATCGATCGCGGCAGCCAATGTCGATGACTTGCTGCCGGCCGCATTCCCCGCCAACGTGATCCCGTTGTTCCGTGAATTTGGAAAGACGCTACGAGACGATGAAGTGTTGTTCACGCGCGCCCGGGGGGCGAGCTCCGAGGCCCCTTATACAACGAAGGCTCGGAGGCGACTCGCGGAATGGGTGGAGGCGAGGTACGAAGATCTAGTTGATGTAATCGGCGAGGTTCGGATGGCTAACGTGGGACCCGGCCGCTTCGCCCTTCAACTTGAGGCGGGCGGATTGCTGACCTTGATCGAAGGAAAGTACTCGCCGGCCGATGAGGCTAAGGTTTTGGATGCATTGCATGAGCATCGGACCGCGCGCTTGCGTGTTCGTGGTGTCGGTGATTTCGGTACATCGGATCGGATGCTTAAGCGCTTTTCAAGGGTGGACTCCGTCGAGCTCGCAGCCAATGAAGCACCGAGCTTCGATGATGCCGCTGTTCCCATCTGGGAGCAACTGAGCGCGATCGGCCGTTCTGCGCCGGCGGGCGCCTGGGATGCCGTCCCGACCGATCTATCGGTACGAATTGATGAGGTGGTTTACGGGAGCGGCGAGGAGCGCGCGTGAAGGCAGTCTTTGCCGATACCGGCTACTGGGTGGCCGTGCTCAATCCGAAAGACGACTGGAACGCAAGAGCAATCCGAGCTTCGACCGCACTCGGCAAAGTCCGGCTCATTACGAGCGAAATGGTGTTGGATGAGTTGCTGGCCGCATTCTCAAAGCTAACGATACGGTCAATGGTGATTCGTGGTGTCGAGGCAATCCGAAGTAATCCGAACATCGAGGTCGTTCCGCAGACTTCGCTACAGTTCAGCGAAGCCTTCGCGATGTATCGCCGCGTGCCCGACAAAGAGTGGAGCCTTACCGACTGTGCGTCATTCGCTCTGATGCAGGAGCGCGGTCTTACGGGAGCGCTGGCGCACGATCATCACTTCGAGCAAGCAGGGTTCGTCACTTTGCTCCGCCAATAGTCGCTTCTTTCTGCGTGGGCAGGAATGGACCGACATTACGGCCCGATGGCGAAGATCTTCGAGGAACTTATTGAGCGGAGCCTCGCCGGGCCTTGACGGGCGAAAGGCTTGGCGCCGGCGGGAGTGATTTGGCGATGGTGCCTACTTTTTCACCGGTTTCGATTGCGGTCGAACTGGACACGTTCGTGATGAGGTCGCGGCGATATCGCGCAGTGTCCTTCAGGTACGGATTGGTTTCGATCAGTGGCTTCTTCGACATGGTGTAATGGTATCAGCATATGAACTCTTCCTCGCTCGTCCAGAAGCTCTGGAACTACTGCAACGTCCTGCGCGACGACGGCATGAGCTATGGCGATTACGTCGAGCAGCTCACCTACCTGTTGTTCCTCAAAATGGCAGACGAGCGTTCGCGACCGCCGTAGCCGCCGCCGCGGTGGTGGTCCCGGACAACGTGCTGTTCGAAGGCGGGGCAGGGGAGACGATCCGCAAGAAGCTCCTGCACGAATGCGACGTGCACACGTTGCTGCGCCTGCCCACGGGCCTGTTCTACGCGCAAGGCGTGAAGGCCAAAGTGATCTTCTTCGACAAGAAACCCGCCTCCGAGACCCCGTGGACAAAGAGGCCCTGGATCTACGACCTGCGCACCAACAAGCACTTCATGCTCAAGACCAGCACGCTCAAGCGTGAGGACCTCGACGAGTTCGTGACGCTCTACAACCCCGCGAACCGCCACGACAGGAAACCCACCTGGTCGCCCGAGACGCCCGAGGGTCGCTGGCGCGTCTACGAGTACGCCGATCTGATCGCCCGCGACAAGGCGAGCCTGGACATCTTCTGGCTCAAGGACGACAGCCTCGCCGACTCCGACAACCTGCCGCGGCCTGACGTGATCGCGCAAGAGATCGTCGAAGACCTCGAGGCGGCGCTGGAGCAGTTCAGGCTGATTGCGAATGACCTCGGGCCGGCGGCAGACGCTGCCTAGTCCGCGCCCCACGGCCTGACCGCCTTTACTCGCACCTCCAGCCCAAGCCCGACTGCGGCTTCAACGAGGCGGTCGAACGAGTAGACGTCCTCGCCCGCCGCGAAGCGCCACATCTGTTGGCGGTCGAACCCCATGGCGATCGCCGCCTCCTTGGGCTCGAGGCGCAGCTCGTCGATGCGCTTGAGGATGCGGGCGCGAAGAGCGCTGCGCAGGTGTTCGCTGGCGGGAGACAAGGCCATGGGCGTCCTTCATCAACGTGTGGTGCGATCACACAACAGGATTAGCTTTACAGCCAATCTCAGATTAGCTCTCACCGAACGAAATGTAAACTTCATTGGCGGCACCCCACCGGCAGCCACGCCACCGGGATGTCGGCCACGTCGCTGCCCGCGACCGTCAGCCGGGAAACGAGGATCCCGGCCGTGCCGGGCGGAAACTCAATTTCCCTGCGAGGTAATGGATATGCGGTTCTTAGAAATGCAATCTCAATATTTGTAAATCGATTCCCATCCCCCGCCGCTGCGCTGGAAAACCTCCCGCGCGAGGCCCGCAAAGCGTTGCTCCGCGGGCTGCCATTCGTACCGCTGGACCTCCACGCGTGCCTTGGACACGCGCAGCACGTTGAACGAATTCGACTCGCCACGCTGGCGAGTCGAGGTGGCGGTGCCGGCCGAAATCACCAGCGCACCATAGCCGGCAAGAGCATGGCGTTCGCCCGAATCGGCGCGGTGGCTCACATGCAGGTGCCCTGCGAGCAGGACGTCGACGCCACACTCGGCGAATGCGGCCATCGCCATTCCCGCCCGCCCCACCACGTCGTGGTCATCGGCCTCGGCAGCCACATCGAAGGGGTGGTGCGTGACGACGACCTTGACTACATCCGGCGGGAGCGCAGCCAGGGATGCGCGCAGGTCCGCCACTTGTTCTGCATTGATGCGGCCATTCTTCACCACCAGTGAACGCGCGGTATTGGCGCCCAGCACGGCCAGTTCCGGGTCGACGTGCCGCGGGCGCGCGTCCGCTTCGATATAGCGGCGGAACCCGGCCAGCGGGCGCATGAACCGGGCGAGAACGTTATAGAGCGGGATGTCGTGGTTACCGGGCACGACCACGCGCGGCGAAGGCAGGCGCGCGAGGAATGCGGCGGCGGCGCGGAACTGGTCCGGGCGGGCGCGCTGGGTGACGTCGCCCGAGACCACCACCACGTCGGGCCGGGCTTCGTGCACGCTTTGCACCAACGGGTCGAGGAGCGCGGCGTCGACGCGGCCGAAGTGCAGATCGGACAACTGGACGATGGTCTTCACTGTGAGGACGGGGTGTCGCGTGTTGCGGGTACGAAGACCCTCAGCGCCGCCGCATGGATGCGGTAGTTGAACGGGGGCGTCATGACGGCGACCTCGCCATCGATGGCCACCACCATCCGGCGGCGCGGGGATTCCACGCGCAGCTCAGCAGCGCGGTATTCGCGGAATTCGCGCGCCTGGCGAAGCTTGCCGAACAGGGCGCGAAATCCCAGCGCGACGAGGCGCCAGCGCCGCGCGCCGTCGGCGACGTAAACACTGAGCGTGCCGTCGGTCAGCCCGGCGCGGTGCCCGATGCGAAAGCCTTCCATGCTGTAGACGTTGTTGCCGACGAATACGAAAGGCGTGCGATGCAGGTTTGTTGTGCCGTCCACGGTCAGGCGCACCGACAGGAACGGCGCGCGGCGCATCGCCCCCCAGAGAGCCCACGCAAATGCCATCCATTTACCGCGCCCAAGTCGTCGCTGCTGCCGTTTTCGGTCACGCACGATGTCCGGATACAGGCCGAGGCTGGAATTGTTGAGGAAATGGCGCCCGTTGACCTCGCCCACATCCACCGCCATCGAGTGGCCTGCTGCGATGGTGGCGAGCGCCTCTGTCGGGTCGAGGGAAATGCCGAGGTCCTTGGCGAAATGGTTGAGGGTTCCCAACGGCAGCACGCCCAGCGTCGTGCCGGTGCCCACGAGGCGGGAGGCGACCGAGTTGAGCGTCCCGTCGCCGCCACCGGCCACGATCGAGCGGCACCCGGCCGCCAGTGACCGGCGCACAGCCGCGTCGATCGCCTCGCCGCCCGCTACCCGGATCACCGGTCCGCCGCCCGCAATCGCATCGATCGCGGCGCGGTTGGCCTCCAGCCACGCCGGTTCTCCCCCGTTGCCCGCGCCGGTGTTGAGCAGGAAAGCGGTAGGCCCATGCGCGCGGACGCTGGTCCCGGTCATGGCGGGCTTGCCCTGGCCGCGAGGTGGCATATCGCGAGCCACACGATACCTTCGGCCACGGCGGCCACGCAGTCGGTGGCGTAATGCACGCCGAGCATGACGCGGCTGGCCGCGACGAGGAACACCATGGTGATGGCGCCGGCCAATGCCGCCGTGCGGGCGCCGCCGCGCGCCCGTCGCCAAAGGAGCAGCACGACGAACCCATAGAAGAATGTCGCCCCGGCGGTATGCCCGCTCGGGAAGCTGAAACTCGCCAGGCGCTCGGCCGCATACGCGGTATCGGGCCGCGCCCGGTGCAGCGCGGCCTTGAGGGCGGCATTGAGGAGCAGGCCGCCCGGCACGCTGGCCACCAGGCGGGGCAGGAGCGAACGCTCGCCGCGCGCGACGAGCCAGGCCGCCAGCAATGCGCTCACGGCGAGGATCGCGGCGGTGCCATGCAGGCGGCTCAGCCAGGTCATCGCCTCCACAGCCGCGGGCGAGGCATGGGCGTGGATCGACTCGGCGATCGCCCGGTCGGCAGCCATCACGCCGGGCCAGGCCAGTAATGCGGCAACGAGCGTCGAAGACAGCCACGCAAGCCCGATCAGGAGGGCGGCGCCCGCGACGACGAGCGCCGCGTAACTCAGCAGGCCCTTCGCGTGGAGGCGGGGAGGTGCCGAATCCTGCACACCAGGGTGCGCACCGTTGCCCAACGCGGAAACTGCCTTGCGCGACATCGGATTTCCTTCCTCATGGGCGGCACCCCACCGGCAACCATGCTTCGGGGAGGTCGGTCGCATTGCTGCCGGCAATCGTCAGGCCTGCGGGCGCCTTGCCCGCTGAGCAGACCCACGACAGCGGCACCTGCGGTGCATCCGGCACAAAGCCCGGTCGGAGCGTCACTTTCTTGCCGCGGATGTTGCTTACCGCGAGGTTGCCGAAGACTAGGGTAATCGCCCCGTCGGTGACGGTGCCCGAGCTCACATAACTGCCGATCACCTTGTCGGGCGCGGGCAATCCGGCGCCGGCATTGTCCTTGGGCAGCTCGCCCGTGAGCGCATAGGCGGTGGCCACCGCGCGCTGCATGAATTCGGCGAACACGATGCCTTCTTTCACCTGCTGCTGGACGTTCCTGTCGATATACAGCGGCAGTGTCATGAGGGCGAGGATGGCGACGATGCCGAGGACGACCATCAGCTCGACCAGCGTGAACCCGGCGGGCTGCGCGCCTACAGGTGCATCGGGTTTCGTGGCTGCCGTCCTTCGAGGATGTCTTCCATGCGCGCCTGAATGGCGCCCTTGATGCGTGGATGGGTGAGGATGTAGAAGCGGTTTTCCTTCACCGCCGCGAGCACCGCGGCGCCGATATCGTCGGCGCTGAGGCGCCCCGAGCTCACCGCTTTCCTGAGCATGGCCTCCCTTGCGAGCTGGCTGGCTGATTTCGGCGCGGCCGGGTTGGCAAACTCCGCGGGCCGGTTGCGCTCCGAGTCGGCGATGCCGGTGGGCACATAGGCCGGACAGAGGACCGAGCAGCCGACGTTCGACTTCTTCTCGCCGAGGTCGTGGTGCAGCGTCTCGGTCAGTGCCACCACCGCGTGCTTGGTGACGTTGTACATGGCCGAATTGGGCGGGTTGATGAGCCCGGCCACGGAGGCGGTATTGACGATATGCCCTTCGTCCTGCGTCAGCAGCAGCGGCGTAAATGCGCGCACGCCGTGAATCACGCCCCACAGGTTGACGCCGAGCATCCATTGCCAGTCGGCAAGGGAGTTTTCCCATGCCGCCCCCAGCGGGGAAACGCCGGCGTTGTTGCACACCACGTGCACCCCGCCCAGGTCGTCCACCACCCGCTGCGCAAGCGCGTCCACGTCTTCGGCCCTGGAAACATCGGTGCGCACGCCGATGGCGCGCACCCCGAGCGCCGCAATCTCGGCGATCACCGCATCGATCCTGTCCTGCTCGATATCGGCGATGGCGATGTGCATGCCTTCGCGGGCGAAATGCAGTGCCATGGCCCGGCCCAGGCCGCTGGCGCCGCCGGTGACCACCGCCACCTTGTCCTTCAGTGTCTTCATCGCTTCTCCATGAGCCGGTCCCCCGGCGCCCTTTGCACACCGTTTCGCGAACCCGCCCGCGCGCGACGCGCCCGGCCGCGGTGCCGCCGGCGATGTCGACCTGCGACATGATCCATCCACCGAAGATGTCGCCATTGTGGTTTGCGTCCGCAGGCATCGGCACCACGCGCAGCGCGGCGAGCTTGCCCTTGGGCAGCTTGAGGTTGGGCGGCTGGTGCGAAGCTATCCCCATGATGCGTTTTCCATGTCAGTGGAATTCGTAAAGGCGCGCGACCGCGGTGGCATGCTGCGCGACGATCTCGGCCCTGCGCGCCTTGAGCGTTGGCGTAAGCAGTCCGTTCTCCACGCTCCACGGCTCGCCCGACATCGCCGCGCGGCGGATCTGCGCATAGCCGGGAAACGAGCGCATGCGCGCGCCGATGCGCTCGAGCACGATCCTCTCGGCGCCCGGCGAGGCGAGCACCGCCGGGTCGACGTCGGCGGCGGCGGCGGCTTCGGCCCATAGCTTGGGGTTCACCACGACCAGCGCCGCGAGGTAGGCCTTGCCCTCGCCGAGCACCAGCACCTGCTCGAAAAGGCTGTCGCCCGCTATTGCTTCCTCGATGTCGCCGGGAGGCATCTTCTCGCCGTTGGCCAGTACGATGATGTCCTTGATGCGGCCGGTGATATACACGTGACCGCCGTCGTCGATGCGCGCGACATCTCCCGTGTGCAGCCAGCCGTCGGCGAGCGCTGCTGCGGTCGCCTCGGGGTTGTTCCAGTAGCCCATCATGACGTTCGGGCCGCGCACGAGCAGCTCGCCGTTGTCCGCGATGCGGATATCTACGTTGGGGATCACCTTGCCGACCGAGCCGGGGACGTTGTCCTTCTCGGTGTTGGTGGTGATCACCGGGCTCGCTTCGGTCATGCCATAGCCCTGGATCACCGGCAGGCCCAGCCCGATGAAGATGCGCGCGATCTCGGGCGCGAGCGCTGCGCCCCCGGCACCGGCAGAGCGCAGCCTGCCGCCGAGCTTCACCATCACCTTTCTTGCTACCAGGCGCTCGAGCACGGGCCAGAGCAGGAACGAGGCTTTCCACGGGCCTCGGCCTTGCGCATGTTCGAACCTCGCGTAGCCGATGTCCACCGTGCGGTAAAACAGCCGACGGCGGCGCTCGGGCGCTTCGTCGAGCCTGGCTTTTACCGCAGCCCAGACGCGCTCGAAAATGCGCGGGACCGCGTGGAAGATGGTCGGCTTGGTGATCTGCAGGTCTTCGCCCAGTTGGGCGATCGAGCGCGCGTAGGTGGTCTTGAACCCGACCATGATGCCCATGTAATAGCCGACGTTGCGCTCGAAAACGTGGGACAGCGGCAAAAACGACAGGAACTCGTCGTCCTCGTTCAGGTCCGCGTTCTCGAGCGAGTCGCGGCAGTTGGCGAGCAAATTGTCGTGCGAGAGCATCACCCCCTTGGGGCGACCGGTGGTGCCGCTCGTGTAGATGATGGAGGCCAGCTTCTTCGGGTCCGAAGAGAGGTGGCGGTTCACGCCCTCCTGCGGCAGCCACTGCGCGACGCTGCGCACGCGCGCGTCGCCGAACGGTGCACCCGAGGGGTTGAGGACGAGGATGCGTTCCACGCCGGGCAGCGCGATCCCGAGCACCCGGAATTGCTCCCATTGCTCCTGGGTATCGAACAGCACCAGCTTCGCACCGCAATCACCGAGGATGTAGGCGACGTTCCCGGGCCGGTCCACGGTGTAGAGGGGCACCACGACCAGGCCCTCGCCGTAGGCGGCCTGGTCGAACATGACCCATTCGGGCGAATTGCGCTGCATGAGGGCGACGCGCTCGCCGGGTGCGAAGCACTCCTGCGCGAAGCCGGCCTGCCAGCGACCGATCGCGGTGTACATCTCGCCCCAGGTGCGCGTACGCCAGCGTCCCGTGTTGGGGTTGAAATCGACATAAGCGGGTCGCCCGGCCGAGTGGCTGGCGCGCGCGCGGAGCAGGCCGTCGAGAGTGACTGCCTCTGCGTAGCTGATCCGGCCGGTGGGTGTTGGCATTGGCAGGCCCGGGGTGGTCGGGGGCCAGCGGGAGGGCCCCGGTTCTTGCGGCGCCTGGGGTCCGCCTCCCCTCGGTCGTCCTACTTCGGTCGTCCTACTTCATTTCCCGCGCGTAGTTTAGCGGACCGCCGCGGAATGGCGCGAACCCGGTGCCGAAGATGAGCCCGGCATCGATGAGGTCGGCTTCCGGCACGATGCCTTCAGCTAGCACCGCCTTCGCTTCCTGCACATAGGGCTCGACCAGCGCGTCGATGATGTCCTGGGTCACGGCATCGGGCTGGCCCTTGACGGGCTTGCCGTCTTCATAACGATAGATGCCCTGGCCGGACTTCTTGCCCAGCTGCCCGAGGGCCACCTTGTCGAGCAGGATCTGCGGTGCCGGCGGCTCCTGGCCTTCGCTGTCACGCCGCACGAGTGCTTTGCCCGCCGCCAGGCAGATGTCGAGGCCCACCGTGTCGGCCAGTTCGATCGGTCCCATCGGCATGCCGAACCGTTCCATGGCGGCATCGAGGGTTTCGGGTTTGACCCCTTCGTCGAGCATGCGGAAAGCCTGCTGCATGTAGGGTCCGAGCACGCGGTTGACGAGGAACCCGGGGGAATCCTTGACCGGGAGCGGCAGCTTGTCGATCTGGCGCACGAATGCGGCTGCCTTCTTCGCGTCCTCGGGGCTGGTGTGCGCCCCCGACACCACCTCGACGAGCATCATCTGCGGCACGGTGTTGAAGAAGTGGATGCCCACCAGCCTGCCCGGGTCCTTGAATTCGGCCGAGATGTCTTCCAGCTTGAGGCTCGAGGTATTCGAAGCGAGGATCGCGCCGGGCTTGGCCATCGGCTCGAGCTTGGCGAACAGGGCGCGCTTGGCGTCGATGTTCTCGAAAATCGCTTCGATGATCACGTCCGCGCGCGCCGCGCCGGCACCGGTGGTGTCGGGAATCATGCGGTCAAGGGCGTCGCGTATGCGACGCGGGTCGCGCAGGCGCTTGGCGAACAGCGCTGCAGCGCGTTTCATCGCCGGGGCGATGCGCTCGGGCGAAGTGTCCTGCAGCGTGACCGTGATGCCGCGCATGGCGCAGATCGCCGCGATGTCCCCGCCCATGACCCCGGCGCCCACAACGTGCACGTGCCGCGCGACGAAATCGACGCCTTTGCCCAGCGCCTTCATCTTCTCTTGCAGGAAGAAGATGCGGATGAGGTTCTTGGTGGTGGGGTGCGCGAACAGCGCATTGACCGAATAGGGTGCCTCGGGGGCGATGAACGGGTTGCCGTCGTGCTTGGTCCACAGGTCGAGGATCGCGTAAGGCGCGGGGTAGTTCTCCTGCCGGGCGCGTTTGGCCACCTGCTTTCTCGCCTGCCCGGCGACGAATCCGCGCAACGGGCCGAGCATCATGCGCTGCATGAATGGGAGCGGCTTTCTTTTCGGCGCCTCGAGCGTGACCATGCGCGCGGTGTTCTCGAGGATGCGCAAGGGCACGCACTGGTCGGCCAGACCGATCTTCTTCGCGCGCTTGGCATCCACCGACTTGCCGGTCAGCAGCAGGTCGAGCGCGGCGGCCGGGCCGACCTTCTTCGGCAGCCATTCGATGCCGTGCCAGGCCGGCACGATGCCTAGCATCACCTCGGGAAACGCGAAGCGTGTCGCCGGGTCGTCGAGCGCGACGATGTAACGGCAGGCGAGCGCAAGCTCGAGGCCGCCGCCCATGCAATAGCCGTTCACCATCGCGGTGGTCGGATAGGGCAGGTCGTGCAGTTTTTGCAGCACGTCCCAGCCGACGCGCACGAACTCCAGCGCTTCGGCCGGCGTGGCGAACCGCGTAAAGGCCTCGACGTCGGCGCCGGCGATGAATGCGGCCTTGGCCGACCGTATGACTAAACCCTTGGGTGAGAGCGCGCCGATGGCGTCGAGCGCGGCCGAAAGTTCGTCCAGCGCCTCGCGCGAAAAGGTGTTGGTCGACTCGCCCTGCTTGTCGAAGGTGAGCCAGACCAGGCCCTGCGCGTCCTGCTCGTAGCGCCAGTGCTTGTAAAGCGTGGTTTCGATCCTGTCCATTGCAGCTCTCGTTTTTGGTTTCTTGTGGCAAGGAAGGGCCGGGTCGGCTGCGCCCGCCCCGGAGACTGGCTCGCGCCTTACAGGGTTTCCACCAGCATCGCGCCGCCGAGGCCGCCGCCGATGCAGATGCTTGCGATGCCGCGCTTGGCATTGTTGCGCTTCAATACCTTGAGCAAGTGCAGGACGATGCGCGCACCCGAGGACCCGACAGGGTGGCCCAGGGCGATCGCGCCGCCGTCGACGTTGAGCTTCGATTCGTCGAGGGTCCCCAGCGCACCTTCGAGGCCAAGGTTCTCGCGGCAATACGTGTCATCTTTCCACGCGGCGATGCAACCGAGCACCTGGGCCGCGAACGCTTCGTTGATCTCCCAGTAATCGAGGTCGTTGAGGCCGAGGTTGTTGCGCAGCATGAGCGGCGTGGCCGCGTGCACCGGCCCCAGCCCCATCTGCGCGGGGTCGAGCCCGGCCCACTCGGTGTCGACGATCCGGCCGATCGGCTCGAGGCCGTGGCGCTTCACCGCCTGTTCGTCGGCGAGCAGGACCCACGCCGCGCCGTCGGTGATCTGGGACGAGTTGCCCGGCGTCACGTTGCCGAACTTGCGGTCGAAGAAGGGCTTCAACTTGGCCAGGTTGGCCACCGACGAATCGTGGCGCACGCCGTCGTCGAGCGAATATGCGTTGCCGTCCTTGTCGTACACGGCCTCGACTTCGCCGCCACCGGGGGCGAGCGTCCCCGCGGCCTGCGCTGCGGCCACGCGCTGGTGGGAGCGGACCGAGAATTCGTCCATCTGGGCGCGCGTGATGCCGAAGCGGTGGGCGATGTTTTCGGCCGTCTGCCCCATCAGCAGCCCGACCATGGGGTCGGTCAGTCCCTTCATGATCGCGATCACCGGCGCGAGGTAACCCAGCTTGAGCTTGGCCAGTTGCGCCACCTTCTGGCCGGGCGAACGGGCTGCGTACCAGTTCGACAGCCACAGGACCATGGCGTCGGAGAACAACAGCGGCGCGCGTGAAAGCGCGTCGGTGCCACCGGAGAGCACGAGGTGCGAGCGGCCGGCGAGGATGTTGTTGACGCCCGAGTCGATCGCCTGCATGCCGGAGGCGCAATTACGCATCACGGTCCAGCCCGGTACTTTCTGGCCACAGCCCATGCGCAGGGCAACGACACGGCCGATGTTCACTTCGTCGGCCGAGGGCGATGCGCAGCCGAGGATGACCTCGTCGAGCTCCGTGGGCGAGAACTTCTGCCGCATCAGCAGCGCCCGCCCGGATTGCGTGGCGAGGTCGCCGGCGGAAAAAGGCCCGGGCTTGTTGCGCGCCTTGAGGAAGGGCGTGCGGGCGCCGTCGACGATAAAGACTGGTTTGGACAATGCGCTGGCCATGGCCGGCTCCCCCGGGTTGTGAATGCTGTGGATCGGCGCGCGGGCGCCTAGGCGGCCCTGGCGATCGCGCCGGCCGGCTTTTGTTCGCCGAAGCGCGCGAAGGCTTCGGCGCGGCCGAAGTCCTGCGGGAAGTCGTCGACCTTGATGACGCCCTTGCGCAGGATCTCCTTGCGCTGCCACAGGGTGAATTCCTCCGCCGAAATGATGCCTTTGTCACGCGCAAGGGCAGCGATGTCTTCCTGCACGCGGTGCTCGAGGTTGCCGGCCTTGGCCGCTTCGCGCAGCTTTTTCTCGATCGGATCGCAGGCGATGGTGGCGAGGAACGCGGCTTCGAGCTGGCCGGTTGGGTCGCTCTCCGAGCGCGAGAGGTACATGCCGTGGGTCAGCCGGTCGCGTGCCGCCGAGGGCGCCAGCAGCAGGGTCGCGCACTGGTGGTTCAGCTCGTCGGAAGGCGGGGCGAAATTGCGGCCCAGCGGGAACAGCGCGACGCGCAGGCCGGCGGCGACCAGGCGGTTGGGGAAATTCGCAATCACGCCGTCGAGCGCCTGCTGTGCCTGGTACAGGATGTCCTGCATCGCGTAGTGCACCATCGGCAGGTCTTCAGCCGGGCGCCCGGTGTCCTCGAAGCGCTTGAGGGTGGCGCTGCCCAGGTACAGCATCGACAGCACGTCGCCGAGGCGCGCGGAGATTTTCTCCTTCCGCTTGAGCGAGCCCCCGAGCACCAGCATCGACACGTCGGCGATGAACGCGAACGCGGCCGACAGGCGCGACAGGTCCTTGTAGTACGAGCGTGTCTCGGGCGCAGCGACTTGCGGGGCCGCTGCGAACGCAGAGCCGGTCAGCGCGTGGAAAAAGGCGCGCCACTTGTTGGCTGCGGTGTGCGCGATGTGGGCCGACAGCGCGCGATCGAATTCGATCTGCGCGGCCTTGTGGTCAGCGGACTTGGCTGCGAGCATCTCGCGCAGCACATAGGGGTGGCAGCGGATCGCGCCCTGGCCGAACACGATCAGGCTGCGTGTGAGGATGTTGGCGCCTTCGACCGTGATGCCCACCGGGATCACCTGGTAGCCGCGCCCCACCCAGTTGTTGCGCCCAAGGCAGATGCCCTTGCCGCCGTGGATGTCCATCGCATCGTCGATGACCTTGCGCGCGCGCTCGGTCATGTGCAGCTTCATGATCGCGGAGATCACCGAGGGCTTCTCGCCGGCATCGAGCGCGCCGGCGGTCATGATGCGCGCGGCGTCCATCATGTAGGCGTTGGCGCCGATGCGGCCGAGCGCCTCCTCGACCCCTTCGAGCTTGCCGATCGGGGTCTTGAACTGGCTGCGCACCCGCGCATAGGCGCCCGTGTAGCGTGCCATTGCCTTGGCACCGCCCACCGAAGAGGTCGGCAGGGAGATGGCCCGGCCCGCGGCCAGGCAGTTCATGAGCATCATCCAGCCCTTGCCGGCGTAGTCACGCCCGCCGATGATCCACTCGAGCGGCATGAACACTTCGCTGCCGGAGTTGGGGCCGTTCTGGAAGACCGCGTTGAGCGGCAGGTGCCGGCGGCCGATGTTCACGCCGGGCGTTGCGGTGGGGACGAGGGCGCAGGTGATGCCGAGGTCCTCAGCGCCGCCGAGGAGCTTGTCGGGATCGTAGAGGCGGAAGGCCAGCCCGAGCAGCGTCGCCACCGGACCCAGGGTGATATAGCGCTTGTCCCAGGTGACGCGCATGCCCAGCGTCTCCTTGCCCTGCCACATGCCTTTGCACACGATGCCGAAATCGGGAATCGCCGCAGCATCCGAGCCGGCCTCCGGGCTGGTCAGCGCGAAGCAGGGGATTTCCTGTCCCTTGGCAAGGCGCGGCAGGTAGTAGTTCTTTTGCTCCTCGGTACCGTAATGCAGGAGCAGTTCGGCCGGGCCGAGCGAGTTGGGCACCATCACGCTCACCGATGCCGCATTCGAGCGGGTGGCGAGTTTCATGACCACCGCCGAATGTCCCAGGGCGGAGAACTGCAGCCCGCCGTATTTCTTCGGGATGATCATGCCGAGGAAACCCTTGTCCTTGATGAACTGCCAGACCTGCGGCGGCAGGTCGTAGCGCTCGTGCGTGATCTCCCAGTCGTCGGTCATCGCGCACAGTTCCTCGCACGGGCCGTCGATGAATGCCTGCTCCTCGGCGGTGAGCCTGGCCTGGGGCGTGCGCAGCAGCTTGTCCCAGTCGGGCTTGCCCGAGAACAGGTCGCCGTCCCACCACACGGTGCCCGCGTCGATGGCTTCCTTCTCGGTCTGCGACATGTCCGGCAGGATGCGCCGGTACATCGACAGGACCGGGTTGCTGAAAACGGCGCGACGCACCGGGGGCACCAGCGCGACAAAGGCGAGGATGGCGATGACGATCAGGATTGCGGTCATTGGGGTCTCCTGGGATCTTGGGTGCGGGCGCGCTGCATTACGCGGCCCGGCGGACGCTGTTGGCGGATGCGCCCGGCACAGCGGCCAGCAGGCCGGCGGTGAGGAACTGGACGAGTCGCTCCTGCAGGGCGCGCGAATCGTGGCGGTCTTCGGGCTTGAAGCCGGCGATCAACTGGACGGTGTCGGTCGCCGCCAGCGTGTACGAAAGGGTGCCGAACATGAAGTGCATGCGCCAGAAGAGCTCCCCGCCCGGCAACTCGGGCAGCGATTTTTCGAACGCCGCCTTGAAGCGCTCGATGGTGGGCGCGTACATGCGCCCGATCAGCGTGCGGATCGGGGTGGCCGGCTCGGTATAGGTGCGCCCGAGCAGGCGCACGAAATTGCGCCCGCCGTTGCGCGTGTCTTCGATCATCGGCAGCGCCACGCCGACAAAGGCGCGGATGATGGCGTAGGGCGCGAGCGGCTCGCCGCCGGCTTCCCTTTCGAGCCTGTCCAGTTCGGCCAGGCGCGCGGTGTTCATCGGGTCGAGCCGGCGCTGGAACACGGCCTCGATCAGCGCGTCCTTGGAGCCGAAGTGGTAATTGACCGCGGCGAGATTCACCCCGGCCGTGGAAGTGAGCAGGCGCATCGATGCGCCCTCGAAGCCATGCTGCATGAACAGCCCTTCGGCTGCATCGAGGATGCGCCGGCGGGTCTCATGTTGGGGTTTTACGGCGCGTAGCGTCATGGAGAGTCCGGCGTGGATAAAGGAGGACAATTTCAAACGAACGTTTGAATTATAGGCGCCCGGCGTCTGCGGGTCAAACTTTTGCGACTCGCGCGCCGCGTGCGCTCCATGCCGGCATGGTCGGGGGCGCGTGCGCAGATCGGCCATAATTCGCCCCATGTCGGCAGTACCTTCCGCTTCACCCCATTCCCCTCCCTCAGCCCAGACGCCCGCGCAAAAGCCGCGCCGCAGCGAATGGAGCCTGATCGCCGGCCTCGCGCCCTACCTGTGGGAATACCGCTGGCGCGTCGGCCTTGCGCTGGTGCTGCTGGTGGTGTCCAAGCTCGCCAACGTGAGCGTGCCGCTGGTGATGAAGGAGATCGTCGACGATCTCAACCCGACGATCGCGGTGCTTGCCGTGCCGTTGGCGCTGCTGGCGATGTATGGCGCGCTGCGTTTTTCCACCACCTTGTTCGCCGAACTGCGCGACGTGGTTTTCGTGCGCGTCACCCAGCGCGCGATCCGGCGCGTTGCGCTCGGCGTTTTCCGCCACCTGCACGACCTTTCGCTGCGCTTTCACCTCGACCGCGCGACCGGCGGAATGACCCGCGACATCGAGCGCGGCACGCGCGGCATGTCGACGCTGCTGTCGTACCTGATCTTCTCGATCATCCCGGTGATCCTCGAATTCTCGCTGGTGGCGGCGGTGCTGCTGGCCAAGTTCGACTGGCGTTTTGCGGCGATCACCTTCGGCGCGGTGGTGCTGTACATCGCGTACACGTTCTTCGTCTCCGAATGGCGCATCGAGATCCGCAAGCACGCCAACGAGCTCGACTCGAAGGCCAACACGCGCGCCATCGACAGCCTGCTCAACTACGAAACGGTGAAGTATTTCGGCAACGAGGCGTTCGAAGCCGGACGCTACGACGAGAGCCTGCAGCGCTACGAGTCGGCCGCGGTGCGCAACGAAATGTCGCTTGGCCTGCTCAACATCGGCCAGAGCCTGATCATCGCGGTGGCGGTGACCGCGCTGATGGCGCTGGCCGCTGCCGGCGTGGCCGAGAAGAAGCTCACGCTGGGCGATCTAGTGCTCATCAACGGCCTGCTGATCCAGCTGTACGTGCCGCTCAACTTCCTTGGCATGGTGTACCGCGAGATCAAGCAGTCGCTCGCCGACATGGACCGCATGTTCAACCTGCTGTCGCAGAACCTGGAGGTGAAAGACAAGGTGGGCGCCCCCGAGCTGCCGCAGGTGCCGGCACGGGTGGAATTCCGCAACGTGAATTTCGGCTACCAGCCCAACCGCCAGATCCTGTTCGACGTTTCGTTCGAGATCCCCGCCGGCGCGCGCGTGGCGGTGGTGGGCCATTCCGGATCGGGCAAGTCGACGCTCGCCCGCTTGCTGTACCGCTTTTACGACGTCAACCAGGGCTCGATCGTGGTGAGCGGGATCGACATCCGCGAAGTGACCCAGCAGAGCCTGCGCGCGACGATCGGCATCGTGCCGCAGGACACGGTGCTCTTCAACGACACGATCCGCTACAACATCCACTACGGCCGCACCGAGGCAAGCCAGGACGAAGTCATCGAAGCGGCGCGCGCGGCGCACATCCACGAGTTCATCGAGACGCTGCCGGCCAAGTACGAGTCGCCCGTCGGCGAGCGCGGGCTCAAGTTGTCCGGCGGCGAGAAGCAGCGTGTCGCCATCGCCCGCGCGATCCTGAAGAATCCGCGCATCCTGATTTTCGACGAGGCCACCTCGGCCCTCGATTCCGAAACCGAGCGCTACATCCAGGCCGAACTCATGCGCATCGCCGAGGGCCGCACCACGCTGGTGATCGCGCACCGCCTGTCGACCATCATGGATGCCGACCAGATCCTGGTGATGGACGAAGGGCGTATCGTGGAGCGCGGCACGCACCGCGCCCTGCTCGAGTCCGGCGGGCAGTACGCGCAGATGTGGGCCCTGCAAAAGCAGGAAGAGGCCGCCGCCAGCCCTTGAGTCTGGCAGTCCCGGGAGGACGCGAACTTCATGCCAATTTTGAACTTTCGATCCCAGGGCCTTATTTTTGCTTGCATTTGTCCGGCACGCCGCCTAAACTTCGCGAAAATCGGCCCAGGGAAAATAATGCAAGCGCAACCCAGGCACCTGCACCAGCTCGAAAAAATCGTCGCCACGCTGGCCCTGTTCGCCGTGCTGGCCCTCACGATCGGCTTTGCCCAGGCCGGCGGAGCGAAGAAAAAGCACGTCCAGGTCGACGAGTACGACCGCGCCCAAGCCGCCCATCCCGAGAAAGTGTTCCTGCGTTCCTCGAGCGTGCTCGTGCAGGACGCCGCCAGCGGGGAGACCCTGCTGGCCAAGAATGCCGACGCGGTGCTGCCGATTGCCTCGATCACCAAGCTCATGACCGCGATGGTGGTGCTCGACCGCGGCCTTGAGCTCGAAGACCGGGTGGTCATCAGCACCGACGACATGGACCAGCTCAAGGGCACCACCTCGCGCCTGCGCCCCGGAGCGGTGCTGTCGCGCAAGGAACTGCTGCTTCTCTCCCTTATGTCCTCCGAGAACCGTGCGGCGGCCGCGCTGGCGCGCACTTTCCCGGGCGGCACGGAGGTGTTCGTCGCCGCCATGAACGAAAAGGCGCGTTCGCTGGGAATGCTCAATTCGCGCTTCGCCGATTCGACCGGCCTGACGTCGGCCAACGTGTCGACCGCGCCCGACCTCGCGCGCATGGTGCAGGCCGCCCACGCCTATCCCGCGATCCGCGAGTACTCGACCCAGGACGAGGCGCAGGTCAACGTATTCGGGCAGCAGCTCCAGTACCGCAACACCAACGGCCTCGTGCGTGGGCACACCTGGGACATCGGCCTGTCGAAGACCGGCTTCATCAACGAGGCCGGCCGCTGCCTCGTCATGCGCGTGCGCCTTGCCAGCAAGGACCTCGTCGTGATCCTGCTCGATTCGTGGGGCAAGAATTCGCGCATCGGCGATGCGCAGCGCATCAAGAAATGGCTGGAGACGGTCGCGCTGCAGGGGCACCGGGGATAGCATCGGCGTCACGCCGGGCTTCGAGTACCCCATGGCTGCGCAGGGCACGGTCAGTTTCCACGGCAGCGCAGTCCCGGCCGACAATTTCCTCGAAGACGTAATCGCCGGCCTCGCGCTGGCGCAAAAGGAACTGCCGCCCAAGTATTTCTACGACGCGCGCGGCAGCGCCCTGTTCGAGCAGATCTGCTTGCTGCCCGAGTACTACCCGACGCGCGCCGAGATCGCCCTCACCCGCGAGCACATCGGCGAGATCGCGCAGTTCGCAGGCGCCGGCTGCGAGCTGATCGAATACGGCAGCGGCGCCAGCACCAAGACGCGCCTGCTGATCGAGGCGCTGCGTCCCGCGGCCTACGTGCCGGTGGACATCTCCGAATCGGCGCTGCGCGCCGCCGCCGCGGCGCTGGCGGCGGAATTCCCGTGGCTCGACGTGCGCGCCGTGGTGGGCGATTTCGGCCGACCGCTCGCTCTGCCGGCCTTCAGCGGATCCGGGCGCAAGGTCGTGTATTTCCCCGGCTCGACGATCGGCAACCTCACGCGCGAGGAGGCGATGGCGTTCCTGCGCATGACCCGCGGGCAGGTCGGCCCGGGCGGCTCGATGCTGGTGGGCGTCGACCTCAAGAAAGACCCCAACGCGCTGCACGCCGCCTACAACGACGCGCAAGGCGTGACCGCGCAGTTCAACCTGAACCTGCTGGCGCGGATCAATGCCGAACTGGGCGGCGATTTCGACACGTCCAGGTTCGTCCACTACGCGTTCTACAACGCGCCCATGGGCCGCATCGAGATGCACCTCGCGAGCCTCGAGAGGCAGGCCGTCAATGTGGGCAGCTACCGGTTCTGGTTTTCCGCCGGCGAATCGATCCACACTGAGAATTCGTGCAAGTACTCGATCGAGGAATTCCAGGCGCTGGCCGCGCTCGCCGGATTCCGCGGCGAAAAAATCTGGACCGACCGCGACAGGCTGTTCGGCCTGCACGGGCTGGTCGCGGCCGACTGAGGCTTCCCGGACTGGCGCTTGCTAGCGTGGGCGGGCCGGGTGGCCGAGCGCGCGGCAGATCTTCTCGGCGGTGTCCTTGACCAGCGCCCCCCACTGCGGCTTCATGCGGTCGGCCGGCGTGGACAGGGACAGCGCCGCGATCATGCCGCCGTTGTCGTCGCGCACCGGGGCCGCCACACAGCGCACACCGATCTCGACCTCTTCATTGTCGGTCGCGTAGCCCTGCTTCTGGGTGCGCTCCAGGTCGCGCTCGAGCATGGTCAGCGTGGTGATCGAATTCTTGCTGTGCGCCGCGAGGCCCGTGCGCTTGGCATATTCGCGCAACCGGGAGAACCCCTCCTCGAGCAGGAACAGCTTGCCGGCTGCGGTCACGTGCAGGGGCGCGCGTGCGCCGATGACGTGCACGATGCGCATCGCCGAGCGGCCGCTGCTGGTGCGCTCCACGTACACGATCTCGTCGTCCTGGCGCACTGAAAGGTTGACCGTCTCGCCAGTCTGCGCGTGCAGCTCGCGCATGATCGGGAGCGCCAGCTCCCGCACGCTGATGCGCGAGCGCACGAGGGTGCCCAGTTCGAGCAGGCGCATGCCCAGCCGGTAGCTGCCCGGCTCGATGCGGTCCACCAGCCGGTCGGTGCTCATCGCCGCGAGGATGCGGTGTGCTGTGGATGGGTGCAGGCCGGTGATATGCGCGATCTGCTTCAGCCCCAGCGGCTCGGGATGCTCGGCGAGCACGTCGAGCAGCTTCATCATGCGTTCGATGACCTGGATCGGGTTTTTCTGGTCGTCCTTGGTTGGGGGCATCGTTTGCTGCAAGGCATCATTCGGGCAAGGCGCCCATTGTATCCACGATATCCCACCATGTGAAACGAAGAAAACCAGGCGCGTGTTACCATGGTGCCTCTCAAGTCGCTGATTTCTTTGGGGAGAGTTGCGATGCCAGTGGTCACTAACATTGCCGACCTGCGGGCCATGGCCCAACGCAGGGTCGCCAAGCCGATCTTCGACTACGTCGATCGGGGCTCCTACGACGAATCCACCCTCAAGGCGAACGCGACAGACCTCGATGCGCTCAAGTTCCGTCAACGTGTCGCTATAAACGTCGATAATCGCTCAACGGCATCTAAAATGATCGGCGAGGACGTGGTGATGCCAGTCGCGATCGCGCCCACCGGCCTCACGGGCCTCAACTGGGCCGACGGGGAAATGCTCGGCGCCCGCGCGGCGGAGCGATTCGGCATCCCGTTCACGCTGTCCACCATGTCCATCTGTTCGATCGAAGATGTGGCCAGCGCGGTCACCAAGCCCTTCTGGTTCCAGCTTTACGTCATGCGCGACCGCGGTTTTGCCGCCTCGCTCATCGAGCGCGCCAAGGCAGCGAAGTGTTCGGCTCTCATGCTCACGCTCGACCTGCAGATCCAGGGCCAGCGCCACCAGGACCTCAAGAACGGCCTTGCGGTCCCGCCCAAGCTCACCTTGGGCACGCTGCTCGACGTGATGACCAAGCCGGGCTGGGCCTTCAACGTCATGACCGGGCGGCGCAAGTCGTTCGGCAACCTCGAGGGACGGATCAAGAATGCCGACACGCTCACCACGCTGTCGCAGTGGATCGCCGGCCAGTTCGACCCGACCCTTTCCTGGGCCGATGTAGAGTGGGTCAAGTCGCAGTGGGGCGGCAAGCTGATCCTCAAAGGCATCCTCGACGCCGAAGACGCCAAGATTGCTGCCGGCTGCGGGGTGGACGCGATGGTGGTGTCCAACCACGGTGGGCGCCAGCTCGACGGCGCGGTGTCCTCCATCCGCGCGTTGCCCGAAGTCGTGCAGGCCGTGGGGGACCGCACCGAGATCTGGTTCGACGGCGGCATCCGCTCGGGGCAGGACGTGCTCCGCGCCGTGGCGCTGGGCGCGCGCGGCACGCTCATCGGCAAGTCCTTCCTCTACGGTCTCGGAGCCATGGGCGAACCGGGCGTGACGAAGGTGCTCGAGATCATCCGCAAGGAGCTCGACGTCACCATGGCCCTGTGCGGGCTGAAGGACATCAAGGACGCGAGCCCGGCGATCCTGCGCCCGGCGTAGGTCGCACGGCGCTGCGCGCCGCACGGCGTGCAAAGCGGGCCGGGTCTACCGCGTCAGCAAGGCGCGCTTCGACCGGGCAGGGCTCACCCGTGACGCGGCAGGCGAGGATCTCGGCCATGAGCGAGCACCAGAGGATGCCGCGCGAGCCGTAAGCAAATGCGCCGAAAAGGCCTTCGCTGCCGGGGAGCGCCCCTACGAGCGGAAGGCGGTCGCGTGCCACCGCCCGGAAGCCCACTCGGCCCTCGAGCGATGCAGGGTCCAGGCCGGCACCCGCGCCGGGAAGGATGCGCGCGAGCCTCTCGAGGTTGCCGGCGTGGCTGTCGGTACGCGGCGCGGCATCGGTGTCGCCGATGTCGAATGTGGCCCCGGCCACCGCAATTCCCTGCACCGGCGGGATCACCATCCCCCCGCGCAGCAACACCACGCGGACCGGAGGCATCGCGGCGGGTGGCAGGTAGGTCACCTGGCCGCGCACGCTGCGCAACTCGACATCAGGCATCGCGGCGAGGCGGGTTGCATCGCCTGCATTGGCAAGAATGACGACGGGTGCGTCCGCCAGCACGGCACCGCTCGCGTCCCGTGCCGCCCAACCGATGTCTTCCTGGGTCAGCGTTGCGACTTCGTTACCAAGGCGCACGACTGCGCCCGCCTTGGCGAGCAGCGCCTCGACCAAGGACCGCGGCCGGACCCACCCGCCACGGGCGAACCACACACCGCCGGTGGCCAGTTCAGTGCCCGCGAGCTTTGATGCTTCCGTGGCCGACAGATGCCGTGCATAGGCCGGCGGATAGGCCAGGGTTGTGAGGGCCCCCCGCTGGGCGAGGTCTTCATCGTCGCTGCGTGGCATCTGCAGCACGCCGCACTCGGCGTACTTCGCGCCCGGCAATGTCCTCCAGTGCGATAGCGCGTAGACGAACGCAGCCCGCGTGAGCTGCGCGAGCACGCTGTCGTCGCGCGTTACGAGCGGGTGGAACGCGCCGGCATGGTTGCCCGAGGCTTCCATTGCGGGCGCGGCATTGCGCTCGAGCAGGGTGATGTCCCATCCTCGCGTTGCGAGCCGCTCGCACACCGCGCTGCCGGCCAGGCCGCCTCCGATTACGATTGCGCGCCGCAATTTCAGCCCCGGGCCGGCGGGTTCGCGGCGGGATGCCTTCACGTCGTCGGCCCGGGCGGACCCGATGTGCCGACCACACAGCATGTCGCGCTTGGCGGCGAACCCCGCGCGCTTTTCGACGCTGAACCCCGCCGCGAGGAGCGCGTCGCGTACCGCCGAGGCGGCGGTGTAGGTGGCGAGGGTCGCCTCGGGCGCGGCAAGGCGGCTCAGCCGCCTGAAGAGCGGCGCGGCCCACATTTCGGGGTTCTTCGCCGGCGCGAAGCCGTCGAGGTAGAGCGCGTCGGCCGACAAGCGCAGTTGCGCCAATGCAGTCGCGATTTCGGCGAAGGCCAGCGTCAGGACCACGCCGCCGCCTTCGAACGCCATGCGGTGCATGCCCGGCACGAGCATCGGCCATGCGTCACACAACTCCCGCGCCAGCGGACCGAGCTGCGCATCCGGCGCATGGACGCTTAAAAGGTCCGCGGCGTGGAAGGGGTGCTTCTCCACTGAGACGAAATGCAGCTTGTGGCAACGCTGCGGGTCGGCTTTCCATTCAGCCCACGTGGCGAGGAAATTTGTGCCGAGGCCAAAGCCGGTCTCGAGGATGGTGAAGCACTCGTGCCCGCGCCACCGCTCGGGCAGGCCATTGCCGCCGAGAAACACGTGCCTCGCCTGGGCGGGTCCGCCGGCAGCGGAGTGGTACACATCCCCGAACGCGGCCGAATAAGGCGTGCCCGCCTCGGTGAAAGCGAGCACGGCGGGGACGAGGGGTTCGGGCATGGCCGCCGAGTATAGCCAGCGCACGGTAAAATTCCGGATCGTGAAACGTGCGCGCCTGCCGGCGCGAGGAGACCAGCCATGAACAAGCCCACCGAACTCAAACTTGCGACCGTGCCGATGTGGATCGGCGGCAAGGCGGTCGTGCCCGACCTGCGCATGGGCGAGGTCTTCAACCCCGCCACCGGCAGGGCCACCAAGCAGGTGCCCTACGCCGATGCCGCGACCGTCGACAGCGCGGTCAAGGCCGCCGCGGCCGCGCTGCCCGCGTGGCGCGATGCGCCGCCCCTGCGCCGCGCGCGCGTCATGCAGAAATTCCTCCAGCTCATGCAGGCGCACCAGCAGGAGCTGGCGCAACTGGTCACCGACGAGCACGGCAAGACGCTGCCCGACGCCATGGGCTCGGTGCAGCGCGGCATGGAGGTCATCGAATTCGCCTGTGGCATCCCGCACCTGCTCAAGGGCGAGTTCTCCGAGAACGTGGGCACCGGGGTCGACTGCCACACGCTGCGCCAGCCCGTGGGCGTATGCGCCGGTATCACGCCGTTCAATTTCCCGGTCATGGTGCCGTTGTGGATGTTCCCGGTGGCCATCGCGTGCGGCAACACCTTCATCCTCAAGCCGTCCGAGAAAGTGCCCTCCGCGTCGGTGCGCATGGCCGAGCTGTTCAAGGAGGCAGGACTGCCCGATGGCGTGCTCAACGTGGTGCACGGCGACAAGGCCGCGGTCGATGCGATCCTCGCGCATCCGGGCATCAGCGCGGTGTCGTTCGTGGGCTCCACGCCCATCGCCAAGTACATCTACGAAACCTGCGCGCACCACGGCAAGCGCGTGCAGGCCCTTGGTGGCGCCAAGAACCACGCGGTCGTGCTGCCCGACGCCGACATGGAATTCACCGCCGATGCGCTGATCGGCGCCGCCTACGGGTCGGCGGGCGAGCGCTGCATGGCAATTTCGGCGGTGGTGGCGGTCGGCAGCGCGGCCGATCCGATCGTCGCATTGCTGAAGAAAAAGTCCGAGGCGATCAAGATCGGCCCGGGCACGATGGAGGGCGCCGACATGGGCCCGCTCGTGAGCGGCGTGCACCGCGACAAGGTCAAGGGTTACGTCGACGCCGGCGTGAAGGAAGGCGCCAAGCTCGTTTCCGACGGGCGCGGCCATGTGGTCAAGGGCCACGAGAATGGGTTCTTCCTCGGCACCACGCTGTTCGACCAGGTAAAGCCCGGCATGAGCATCTACCGCGACGAAATCTTCGGCCCGGTCCTCATCGTGCTGCGCGTGGATTCGCTGGAGGAGGCGATCGCGCTGGTGAATGCGAACCCGTATGCCAACGGCACCGCGCTCTTCACCGAGTCAGGCGGCGCGGCGCGCCGGTTCGAGAACGAGATCCAGGTCGGCATGGTCGGCATCAATGTGCCGATCCCGGTGCCGGTGGCGTTCTACTCGTTCGGCGGCTGGAAAAATTCGCTCTTCGGCGACCTGCACGTGCACGGTGCCGAGGGGGTCAAGTTCTACACGCGCACCAAGGT
>JBBQCV010000011.1:0-35219 GCA_038319115.1 Burkholderiales bacterium
GCCCGCGGGCGCGAAAACCTCGCGTGCGTCCCATCCCAGGTCCGCGGCAAACACGAACACGCGATCGGCCTGGGCGACGCTGCCCGGCAGGGCCGCCTTCATGACGCCCTGCTTCATGGTGTTGGAGCGCGGCTCGAGCACCGCGAGGATCCGGGCGCTGCCCACTTTGCGGCGCAATCCTTCCAAAGTCATCCGGATGGCAGTGGGGTGATGGGCGAAGTCGTCGTACACGGCCACTTCCCGCACCACGCCGCGCAGTTCCATGCGCCGCTTCACGCCGCGGAATTCCGCCAGGGAAGCGATCGCGCGTGCCGGTTCGACGCCGGCGTGGGCGGCCGCGGCGATCGCCGCAAGGCCATTCATCCGGCTGTGTTCACCCTGCATGGTCCACTGCACCGTGCCCAGCGCGACTGTGGCACGCGTGACCTTGAAGCGCCCGTCTTGGTCAGCGGACTCTGCATTCCAGTCTTCGTCCGCGCCGAAATACTCGATCGGCGTCCAGGCCCCTTTCTTGAGGACGCGCCGCAGGGCGTCGTCCCGCGCATTGACAATGAGACGTCCCGAACTGCGTATTGTCCGCACGAAATGATGGAATTGCCGCTCGATCGCGGCAAGATCGTTGAAAATGTCGGCATGATCGAACTCAAGGTTGTTCAGGACTGCGGTCGTTGCACGGTAGTGGAGAAACTTGGAGCGCTTGTCGAAAAACGCCGTGTCGTACTCGTCGGCCTCGATGACGAAAAGGGGCGCCGCGGTAAGCCTCGCCGAAACGTCAAAGTCCAGAGGCACGCCGCCGATGAGGAAGCCGGGATTCAGGCCGGCGTGTTCGAGAATCCACGCCAGCATGGACGAGGTGCTGGTCTTGCCATGGGTGCCGGCAACCGCCAGCACGTGCTTGCCCGGCAAAAGATGCTCGCCCAGCCATTGCGGGCCGGAGGTGTAGGCGTCGCCCCGGTCGAGGATGGCTTCCATGAGCGGGTTGCCCCGCGACACCACATTGCCCACCACCCACACGTCGGGTCGCAGCGCGAGCTGGTCGGCCGAGTAGCCTTCCACGATGTCTATTCCCAGCCGCCGGAGCTGGTCGCTCATCGGGGGATACACCCCGGTATCGCACCCGGTGACGCGAAACCCGGCGGCACGGGCAAGGGCGGCGAGGCCGCCCATGAAGGTGCCGCAAATGCCGAGGATATGGAGGTGTTGGGCGGGCATCCGCTGGAGGGGCGGCGTAAAAGCGGCGATTGTATTCGATTTGGTTTGGCCTCCCGGCGCAGGGCGTATGATTTGCCGCTGTTTTGGCCGCTGTTTTCCGACACGGCCGGACCCACCTTCGGACTTCCCCGATGAACCGCAACCGCACCAGACAGAATGGCATGCGCGACGCCATTGCCGCCGCGGCCGCACGCATCATGGCCGAAGGCGGAGTCGACAATTTCGCCCTCGCCAAGCGCAAGGCGGCGCGCCAGCTGGGTGCCACCGACAAGCAGGCGCTGCCCGGCAACGAAGAGGTCGAAGCCGCGCTGCACTCGTATCTTGAGCTGTACCAGGCCGACGAGCACCCGGATCGGATCCAGCACCTGCGCCGGGTTGCGTTATCGATGATGCGCGAGCTGGAGGCGTTTTCCCCCTACCTCACCGGCCCGGTGCTCAAAGGGATCGCCGGGCCGTATGCGGACATCGAGCTGCAACTCTTCCCGGACAGTTGCAAGGATGTAGAGATCTTCCTCCTCAATCGCAACATTCCTTTTTCCTCGTCCGAGGCGCGCCGTTATTCCGGCGACCGGGCGCGCGAAGTGACGATGCTCGAGCTTGAGTGGGAAAGCGCCACGGTGAAGCTGTCCATCTACGATGCGCGCGATGAGCGCATCGCCCTGAAAACGACCCAGGTGGGGCGAGTGATGGACCGCGCCGGCATCCCCGAGGTCAGCGCCATGTTGGAGGTCAAGCGTGCCAAGCCGGCGTGATGCGCTCGCCGTACTGGGCGTCGGGGGGCTCGCTGCGCTCGCCGGGTGGGGGGTTTCAGTGTGGCACGCCCCTGCCGACGCCGAACCGTTGCGCAGCGCGCGCTTCGCCGATCTCGACGGCGTATCACGCAGCCTCCACGACTGGAGCGATCGCGTGCTGGTAGTCAATTTCTGGGGCACCTGGTGCCCGCCTTGCCGTGAGGAAATTCCGGCGCTGGTAGCGGCGCGCGCAAAACTGCTTCCATCGGGGGTGGAATTTGTCGGGATTGCCATCGATCAGGCGCTGAAAGTGGCGCAATTTGTGCGTAACGTGCCGATCAGCTACCCTATCCTCATCGCCGACCCCAACGCGCTCAGCCTGGTGCGCGAGCTGGGGAATCCGAGCGGAGCCCTTCCGTTTACGGTGGTGCTCGATCGGAAAGGACGCGTGACCCATCGTAACCTTGGGGCCGTCACGCAGCAGAAAATCGAACGCCAGGCGCTCGAAGCGCTTCAGGCCTGACGACCTCGACGGCAAACAACGACGCCAAAATCCGGTAAAATGGTGCGAACTGCGGGGAAAAGCATGAAAAAGCCGGATTCCAGTCCAGATGCCGCGATTTGGGTTATTCACGGCCCGAACCTCAACTTGCTCGGCCGGCGCGAGCCCGAAATCTACGGCGGCGAATCGCTCGAGGATATCGATCGCCGCCTGACGGACGCCGCACGCCAGGCGCAGGGGGAGGTTGCTTGCTTCCAGAGCAACCACGAAGGCGAGATTGTCGATCGCATCCAGGCGGCAGGCCGGGAGGGCGTGGGCTTTATCGTCATCAACCCGGCCGCGTACACCCATACAAGCGTGGCCATCCGCGACGCTTTGTCCGCAGTCAGGATTCCGTTCATCGAAGTGCACCTTTCGAATATCCATGCCCGCGAAGAGTTCCGGCACCGCTCGTACCTGTCGGACATCGCCGTGGGCACCATTTGCGGGCTCGGCAGTCGCGGTTACGACCTCGCACTCGCCTACGCGTTGCTGCGCGGCCAGGAGTAACGACATGGATCTCAGGAAACTCAAGAAGCTCATCGACCTCGTCGAAGAGTCCGGCATCGCCGAACTGGAGATCACGGAAGGCGAGGAGAAGGTCAGGATCGTGAAGAGCGCGGGCGTCGCTGCGGCGGCGGCCCCCGCTCCTGCCGCTCCGCAGCCCATGGCACCCCCACCACCGGCACCAGCGGCGCTCGCCGTGGACCAGCCCGACGCCCCGCCCGCCGGCCACCCGGTCAAGTCACCGATGGTGGGCACCTTCTATCGGACCCCTTCGCCCGACGCGAAGCCGTTCGTCGAAGTCGGCCAGAGCGTCAAGGAAGGCCAGATCATCTGCATCATCGAGGCGATGAAGCTCATGAACGAGATCGAGTGCGACAAGTCCGGCACCGTGAAGGCGATCCTGGTCGAGAACGGCCAGCCGGTGGAGTACGGCCAGCCGCTGTTCATCATCGCCTGATGCCCACGTTCGGGAAGATCCTCATCGCCAACCGGGGGGAAATCGCCCTTCGGATCCAGCGCGCATGCCGCGAGCTCGGAATCCGCACGGTGGTCGTGCACTCGGAAGCCGATACCGAAGCCAAGTACGTCAAGCTCGCGGACGAATCAGTCTGCATCGGCCCGGCGCCCGCGGCACAGAGCTACCTGAACATCCCGGCGATCATCAGCGCTGCCGAGGTCACGGATGCCGAGGCCATCCACCCCGGTTACGGTTTCCTGTCGGAAAACGCCGATTTCGCCGACAAGGTGGAGAAATCCGGCTTCGTGTTCATTGGCCCGTATCCCGACAACATCCGCCTGATGGGCGACAAGGTGAGTGCCAAGGCCGCCATGCTCAAGGCGGGGGTGCCGTGTGTGCCGGGCTCGGAAGGGGCATTGCCCGATACGCCCGCCGAAATCGTCAAGATCGCCCGCAAGGTCGGCTACCCGGTGATCATCAAGGCCTCGGGAGGCGGCGGCGGGCGCGGCATGCGCGTCGTGCACACCGAGGCGGCCCTGCTGAACGCGGTCGGCCTGACCAAGCAGGAGGCCCAGGCGGCATTCTCCAATCCCATGGTGTACATGGAGAAATTCCTCGAGAACCCGCGCCATATCGAGATCCAGGTGCTCGCCGACGAGCACAAGAACGCAGTGTTCCTCGGCGAGCGCGACTGCTCGATGCAGCGCCGCCACCAGAAAGTCATCGAGGAAGCGCCGGCCCCGGATCTGTCCATGCGGGTGCGCGACCGAATGGGCGAGCGTTGCGTGGAGGCCTGCAAGAAGATCGGCTACCGCGGCGCGGGCACGTTCGAGTTCCTTTACGAGAATGGCGAGTTCTTCTTCATCGAGATGAACACCCGCGTGCAGGTCGAGCACCCGGTCACCGAAATGATCACGGGCATCGACATCGTGCAGGCGCAGATCCGCATCGCAGCAGGAGAAAAGCTACCCTTCCGCCAGCGCGACATCCAGTTTCGCGGCCACGCGCTGGAATGCCGCATCAACGCCGAGGACCCGTACAAGTTCACGCCTTCGCCCGGCAAGATCACCTCTTACCATCCGCCCGGCGGGCCCGGTATCCGCGTCGACTCGCATGTGTACCAGGGCTATACGGTCCCGCCCAACTACGATTCGATGGTGGGCAAGGTGATCTCCTACGGGGCCACCCGGGACCAGGCGATCCGGCGCATGCGCATTGCACTGTCTGAAATGGTGGTGGAAGGCATCCAGACCAACATTCCCCTGCACCAGGACCTGCTGATCGACAAGGGCTTCATCAAGGGTGGCACGTCGATCCACTACCTCGAGCAAAAGCTCGCGCAGGAAAAAAAGAAGGTCCTGAAGTAAGCGTCGCCGCATGGCGTGGCTCTCGATCAGCCTGGATGCCGACGCCGACAGCGCAGACGCCATGGCGGACGCGCTGATCGAGGCGGGCGCGTTGTCGGTAAGTTGTGACGACGCCGAAGCGGGCACGCCCGGCGAGTCGGCGCAGTTCGCCGAACCGGGCATGGCCCCGCCGCAGGCTTGGCGGCGCAACCGGCTGACGGCGCTGCTGCCTGCCGACGCTGATGCGGGCGACATCGTTGCGCAAGCGGCGCGCGAGTGCAGCCTCGCACCCCCCGCATTCCAGACCTCGGTGGTCGAGGACGAGGACTGGGTGAGGCGCACCCAGCGCCAGTTCGAGCCGATTCGCATTACCGACGGCTTGTGGATCGTCCCGGGGTGGTGCGAACCGCCCGAGCCCCAGGCGGTGAACATCGCCATCGACCCGGGCCTCGCCTTCGGCACCGGCAGCCATCCCACCACCCGCCTTGTGCTGCGCTGGCTGGCCCGCACGTTGCGTGACGGCGAATCGGTCCTCGACTACGGCTGCGGGTCGGGCATCCTCGCCATCGCCGCCGCCCGCCTCGGTGCAGGCCCGGTGGCCGGCGTGGACGTCGATGCCCAAGCCGTGCTCGCCGCGCAGGAAAATGCGGCCAAGAATCGGGTCGCGGCCCGCTTCTGCGGACCCGACGAATTCGCCGGCGGACCGGCCCAGATCGTGGTGGCCAATATCCTCGCCAACCCGCTCATCGTCCTCGCCCCCCTCATCACCGCGCTGTGCTCGTCCCGACTGGCGCTGTCAGGCATCCTCGAGGACCAGGCGGCCGACGTCGTCGCCGCCTATCGCGCCCATGTCCGGCTGGAAGTCGCCGACCGCGACGACGGCTGGGTGCTGCTTGCGGGGGAACGCCTGTGAGCCTGGTCACGCGTTGCCCGGCCTGCTCGACCACCTTTCGCGTCGTGCCCGCGCAGCTTTCGGCACGCGGCGGGCGCGTGCGCTGCGGGAAATGCTCGGCCGTATTCGACGGGGTGAACAACCTGCTCACCGACGAGGTGGCCGCAGCGGTGCCTCTCGAACCTTCGCCGCAGCTCGGCCTGTTCGAAGCGCGCGACACGCGCTCCGCCTCGGCAATGGGCACGGCCCCTGCTTCGCCCGCAGCGGATCCCGACGGCAGAATCCGCCACGACGAGCAGGAGATCCCGCTCCCTCCGGTTGGGCCGGTTGCGCGGCCTGCACTGTCGGCTGTACGAACCGAGTCGGCCGAGGCCGGCATCCAGCGCGAGAAAATCGTCATTCCCGCGTTTCTCGAATCCGAACCCCCGCACGCCGGCTATGCCGTTGCCTGGGGGCTGCTCGCGCTGATCGCGCTCGCCGCGCTGGCGTTGCAGGCGGCGCTGCTGTTCCGCACTGAGATCGCCGTGCTGCTGCCGCAGGCGCGCGCGCACCTGGTCGCCGCGTGCGACATGCTGGGCTGTGACATGCGGCTGCCCAAGCGGGTGGAGTTGCTGAGCATCGAGTCGTCCGACCTGCAAGCCGACAGCCAGCGGCCGGGCGGAATCGTGCTGAATGCGCTGCTGCGCAACCGAGCGCCGTTCGCGCTCGAATACCCCGACCTCGAACTTACCCTGACCGACGCGAAGGAACAGGCCGTGATCCGGCGCGTGCTCAAGCCCGGCGACTACCTGCAGGACAAGCGCGACGCGACCACGGCCGGGATGGGGGGCGGCACCGAGGAATCGGTGCGCATGTTCCTCGACACCGGCGGCCTTCTCGCCACCGGGTACCAGCTGTTCCTTTTCTACCCCTGCCCGCCGCTGCCTGCCTTGGCGTACTGGCAATTGAGCTATCCTTCGCGCTGCCAGAATCCCGGCCCCAAATAAGACACACGAAAGGCTTCTCTTGCGCACACTCATCACCGGATCGGTCGCCTACGACACGATCATGGTTTTCCCGGACCGGTTCAAGAACCACCTCCTGCCCGACCAGCTGCACATCCTCAACGTCTGCTTCCTTACGCCGGAAATGCGGCGCGAGTTCGGCGGATGCGCGGCCAACATCGGCTACAACCTCAAGATGCTCGGCGGCGAACCGCTCGTCATGGCCACCGTGGGCGAAGACATCGCCCCCTATCTCGAACGGCTCGCCGGCATGGAACTTTCGGCGGCGCACCTGCGCAAGGTTCCGGGACAGTTCACCGCGCAGGCATTCATCACGACCGACCTGGACAACAACCAGATCATCGCGTTTCACCCCGGGGCGATGAACCATTCGCACCAGAACCGCATCGACACCTCGCTCGGGGCGAAGCTCGCGATCATCGCGCCCGACGGCAAGGAAGGCATGCTGCAGCATGCGCGCGAATGCGCCGCAGCCGGCATTCCTTTCGTCTTCGACCCCGGTCAGGGCCTGCCCATGTTCGCCGCAGATGAACTCGCCGAATTCGTGCGTCTGGCCGACTACGTCGCGGTGAACGATTACGAAGGCAAGATGCTCGAGGACAAGACCGGCACCTCGCTCGAATCCATGGCGGGCGGCGTCAAAGCGGTGGTCCTCACTCTCGGCGCTCAGGGTTCGGTCATCTTTGCCGACGGCAAGCGGCATGAAATCCCGGTGGTGAAGCCCGCCGCCATCCTCGACCCGACCGGTTGTGGCGATGCCTACCGCGCAGGCCTGCTCTACGGCATTGCGAAAGGCTGGGACTGGCCGAGCACCGGGCGCCTCGGGGCTCTTATGGGCTCGATCAAGATCGAGCATCGCGGGGCGCAGAACCACCGGTTCGCGCGCGAGGCGATCGTCGAGCGCTTCAAGAAGGAGTTCGGCTACTCGCCTTGGTAGGCTGCGGCCCGCCGGCGCTCGCGAGCGCGGCACGCACCTTGTCCGCATAGCCCTGGAGGGCCTCCCGCGACGGATTTTTCGCCGGCCACACGAGGCTCATGCCGTCGCCATCCCAGCGTGGCAACACGTGCATATGGAAGTGAAACACCGATTGCAGCCCTTCCTTGCCGTTGGCCTGGAACAGGTTCATGCCGGGCGCGCCGAAAGCCGCGCGCGAGGCGCGCGCAACGTGCGCCGTGGTGCGAAAGACCGCCGCCGCCTGGGTGTCATCCAGGCCGAACACGTTTTCGACATGCGCCCGCGTGGCGACCAGCACATGGCCCGGGTTGACCTGCCCAAGGTCCATGAAGGCCAGCGTGTGCTCGTCTTCGTGGACAATGCTGGCCGGTATCTCTCCCGCCACGATCCTGCAGAATACGCAATCACTCATGCCGATCTCCTTTCTTTCACGTTGCGCCCGGTGTTCAAGGCTGCTCGCGCATTTCGCCCGCGGCCTGCTGACGCTGGCGTTTCGCTTCGGGGGCTACTGCACCGCGCGCCGCCAGGAAGCCATCAGGCAATGGTCTGTGCACCTGCTGGCGATATTGAACGTCCGGATCGAGCACTCGGGCACGCCGCCCGAGGCGGGAATGATAGTCATGAATCACATCTCGTGGCTGGACGTGATCGTCCTCAATTCGCTCGCGCCCAGCCGGTTCGTCGCCAAGGCCGAGGTCGCGCGCTGGCCACTGGTGGGGTACCTTTGCACTATGGGCGGGACGCTGTACATCGAGCGCAACCGCAAGGCAGCCGCGCGGCGCACGAACGAGGTGATTGCGGGCGCGCTCTTGCGCGGCGAACGCGTGGCGGTATTCCCGGAAGGAACCACTACCGTCGGAGACCGCGTGCTGCGCTTTCATGCCGCCCTGCTGCAACCAGCGATTGCGACCGCAGGCATGGTCCATCCGGTCAGCGTGCAATATTTCGACTCGCTGCTGCGGCGCTCTGCCGACGTGAGCTATGTCGGCGACGAGACGCTCTTCGATTCGGTGTGGAAGCTGCTCGGCGCGATCTACGTCGTTGCCCGTGTCGACTTCGGGGCACCTCACGCGGCGCACGGCATGCACCGCAGGGCGCTCGCCGACGGCCTGCATCAGTCGATCAGCCGGGCCCTTCTGGACGGGACGCCGAACATGGAACCTGAAACAAGCGCCCGTCTTCAAGCCTGACGGCGCTCAGGGCGCCGCCCCACACGCAACCGGTATCGAGCGCGACAAGCCCGGGCTGGATGCGCAGCCCCAGTGCCGACCAGTGCCCGCAGACGATGGTTGCGCCCGCGCTGCGCCGGCCGGGGATGTCGAACCAAGCACCGAATCCCGGTGGCGCCGCCTCCAAGCCGCCCTTGGAGCGAAACTCCATACGGCCCTCCGGCGTGCAGAAACGCATGCGGGTCAGCGCATTGACGATGACGCGCGCGCGGTCCTCGCCTTCGAGACTGTCATGCCAAGTACTCGGCTCCCCGCCGTAGAGGTTGGCGAGCAAGACACCATGATCCGGCCCGCGGAGGCGCGCCTCCACCTCGCTGGCCAGCTCCATGGCTCGGGGCACGCTCCATTGGGGAAGCAATCCCGCATGGACGAGGACGCGCCCCGCTTCGGCATGCAGCAGGGGCCGTGAGCGCAGCCAGCCGAGCAGTTCATCCCGGTCGGGGGCTTCGAGGACCCGCTCAAGCGTATCGTCATCGCGCTTGCGCGCCACGCCTTCGGCGACACACAGGAGGTGCAGGTCGTGGTTGCCGAGGACAACGGTGGCGCGGTCACCGAGCCGCTTGACGAAGCGCAGGATTTCCAGCGACCCTGGACCGCGATTCACCAAGTCGCCGACGAACCAGATGCGATCGCCCGCCGGGTCGAAAGCGCACGCGGCAAGCAGCGCTTCGAGTTCGGCCATGCAGCCCTGCAGGTCGCCAATCGCATAAGTTGCCATGACCAGGCCGACTATAGCAAAGCACGCTCAAAAGGCCGGGTCGAGCCGCCGGTACTGGATGGCCTCCGCAATGTGGGCCGCGCCGACCGACTCCCGCGCCGCAAGGTCCGCGATGCTGCGCGCCACACGCAGGATGCGGTGATAGGCGCGCGCCGACAATGCCAGCTTGGCAAGGGCGTGGCGCAGCAGTTGCTCGCCCTCCGCGCAAGGCATGCAGAACGCTTCCGTTTCGCGCACGCCGAGCAGCGCGTTCAAACTTTTCTGGCGGGCGTACTGCCTGCCCTGCGCGCCTTCGATCCTCGCTCGCACCGCGCTGCTCGGTTCGCCCGCCACAACGGTCCCGAAATCCCCGGGCGAAAGGGCAGGGACTTCGATCTTCAGGTCGATGCGATCGGCAAGGGGCCCCGACAGGCGACCGCGGTAGCGAGCGATTGCGTCAGGCGTGCAGCGGCATTTTCCCGCTGGGTGGCCTGAATATCCGCACGGGCAGGGATTCATCGCCGCAAGGAGTTGGAAGCGCGCCGGAAAGCGCGCGTGCCGCGCAGCCCTTGCGATCGACACGCTGCCCGTTTCGAGCGGCTCGCGCAGTGTTTCGAGCACATTGCGCGGGAATTCCGCCAGTTCGTCGAGGAACAGGACCCCGTGGTGCGCGAGCGAAATCTCGCCCGGTCGCGGATTGCCGCCTCCGCCTACCAGCGCCACGGCCGAGGCGGTGTGGTGCGGCGAGCGATACGGGCGCTCACCCCACTGGTCGGGCGAGAACCGGCCCGCGGCGGAATGGATCGCAGCGACTTCGAGTGCCTCCGCCTCGTTCAGGGTGGGCAGCAAACCCGGAAAGCGCGCCGCCAGCATCGACTTCCCTGCCCCCGGTGGACCGATCATGAGCAGGCAGTGCCCGCCGGCCGCGGCGACTTCCAGCGCACGCTTCGCCTGTGCCTGGCCTTTGACGTCCGCCATGTCGGGATAGGTCCGACTTGCGCGTGGCTCACCGCGCGCGACATAGCGGGCGAGCGCGCAGTGGCCCGACAGGTGTGCGCACACGTCAAGCAACGACCGTGCGGGCAGGATATCCGCATGGCCGGACAGCGCCGCCTCGGCCGCACTCTGTGCCGGCAGGACAAACGCGCGGCCGCGCGCCGCGAACGCCATGGCGAGCGCACCGCGCACCGGGCGCAGTTCGCCGGTCAGCGACAATTCACCCGCGAATTCGTGGGCGTCGAGCGCGGCCGCTGGAATCTGCGCACTGGCTGCCAGGATGCCGAGCGCAATCGGCAGGTCGAGCCGGCTCGAATCCTTCGGCAGGTCGGCGGGCGCAAGGTTGACCGTGATGCGCCGCGCGGGAAATTCGAAGCGCGCATGGTTGAGCGCCGCACGCACGCGATCCTTGGATTCCCTGACTTCCGCATCTGGCAGGCCCACGATCGTGAATGTCGGCAGGCCCGGCCCCAGGTGGACTTCGACTGTGACCTCAGGTGCGCGGATACCGAGGAGCGCGCGGCTCCGCACGACGGCCAGCGACATGCTTTCCCCTCCCGGCACAGGCAGTGCCCAAGCATGTTCAACGACGCTCCGGGAGACCCGTTTACCGCCGAGCCAAAAGGACTGCCTGTCGGCGCACTACCGCATGCGGCAGCCCAGGCGGCAGGAAGCGCAGTTAGTAGTTAGCGGGAGCCGGGGTTGGCGCTGGCGGCGGCGTCACGCCCTTCCAGCTCGGCCACAAGAGCGTCGAGCTCAGCAATGCGCGCGCTGGCGCGTTCGAGCACGCGCTTCTGCACTTCGAAGTCCTCGCGCGTCACGAGGTCGAATCGCTCGAAAAAAGCGCCCAGCAGCGCGCGCGTGTTCTTCTCGAAATCGCGCGCCGGGGAGGTCGCGAGGACTTCCGAAATCCTGGCACCAAGCTCGTCGATGAGGCGGGAATTGGGCATGGGAGAGGGTGCTGGAAGGAGGGGCGGCATGGCGCCGACCGAGTCAGCCGGGGCGCGCGTGGCGGAGCCAAAGCAAAAGCAAAAGCAAAAGCAAAAGCAAAAGCAAAAGCAGTCTAGCACGCGGTGCGGTGCTCTCCGGCGGGCCGCAAAGCATGCGCCGCGCCCACGCACCAGCGGCGGACAGCCTCTCGCCTTCGTGCACCAAATTTGTGCGCCCAAGGGTGCGGCGTGCCGTGTCCCCCATGTCAATCAATGCGTTAAGCGAATGCCTCATCTGGCATGGGAGGTGCTAACCGTAACCAGCTTGCCTTTTCCAATCAGGGAGATTTGATCATGCGCAATACGCTTGTCGCACTATCGCTGGCTGCCGCCACCGGCTTTCCCGGCGGAGTTTCCGCCCAGACCGCGGCCCCGGCTGCAGCCCCTTCGGACCACACCTTCACCGGTAACGTGGGCCTGTTCAGCGAGTACCGGTTTCGCGGCATCGCCCAGACCTTCGGCAAACCCGCCATTCAGGGCGGGTTCGACTATGCCCATTCGAGCGGCCTGTACCTGGGCAACTGGAACTCCAACGTGAGCTCGGGCGCCGGATTCCCGGCCGGCAACATCGAGATGGACCTGTACGGCGGCTGGAAGAAGAGCTGGAACGACTGGGGGCTCGATGTCGGCTTCATCTATTACTACTACCCCGGTTCCGATGCGAACGCCGCTTCGGGCACCACGCTGGTAAACCCGCGCACGCCGACGCGCACCTACAACGGCACCATCGACAACAAGGAAATCTACGTCGGCGGTTCGTGGAAGTGGCTGTCGGCCAAGTACTACTACTCGCTCGACGACTACTTTTCGCAGCCCGGCACCAAGGGCTCCAACTACCTCGACGTGTCGGCCACTTACGACCTCGGTGGTGGCTGGGGGCTCGTTGGCCATGTCGGCTCTTTCAGGCTCAAGGGCTGGAACACCGCGGCCGATGCGACCAAGGCCAACTACACCGACTACAAACTCGGCGTGACCAAGGATATCAGCGGCTGGGTGTTCGGCGCGTCGTACATCGACACCAACGGCAAGGGAAGCTGCAATGCGGCCAACCCGGGCTATTACTGCTTCTCGAACGCGCTTCCCGGCGGTGCGGGCGCCAAATTCAAGGACGCCGGCAAAGGCGTGGTCGTTCTCTCGGTCAGCAAGTCATTCTGATCCCGGTACCGCGCGGCCGGGCAGAGCGCCCGGCCGCCTTCAAGGGGAAAACATGAAACAGGTAACCGCAATCATCAAGCCGTTCAAGCTCGACGAGGTCCGCGAGGCCCTCTCGGCGATCGGCGTTCAGGGCATCACCGTCACCGAAGTGAAAGGGTTTGGCCGCCAGAAAGGGCACACCGAGCTGTATCGCGGCGCCGAATACGTCGTCGACTTCCTGCCCAAGGTGAAGATCGAAGTGGCGATCAAGTCCGAAATGCTCGACCAGGTGATCGAAGCCATCGAGAAATCGGCCAACACCGGCAAGATCGGCGACGGCAAGATCTTCGTGTTCGACCTGGAAAAGGTCATCCGCATCCGCACCGGCGAAACCGACGCGGACGCGCTTTAGGAGATGGGAATGAAAAAAATATTTGCATGCATAGCGCTTGCGGCCGGCCTCGCGCTCGGGGGCACCGCCCTCGCGCAGGACAAGGCGGCGGCACCCGCGGTCGACGCGAAACCGGCGGCAGCCGCGCCTGCGGACGCCGGCAAGCCGGCCGATGCGGCGAAGGCAGCGGACGCCGCCAAACCCGCTGCGGCAGGCGATGCCAAGCCGGCGGAAGCGGCCAAGCCCAAGGTCGACAAAGGCGACACGGCGTGGATGCTAATCGCCACCGCGCTCGTGATCCTCATGACCATCCCGGGACTGGCACTGTTCTACGCCGGCATGGTGCGCTCCAAGAACGTGCTCTCAGTGCTGATGCAGGTGTTCGTCTGCTTCTGCCTCATCGCCGTGCTGTGGGTGATCTATGGCTACTCGGTCGCATTCACGGGCGGCAACGCGTTCTTCGGCGGATTTTCCAAGATGTTCCTATCGGGCGTCAACGCCGATGCGGTCGCGGCGACGTTCTCCAAGGGCGTGGTCATTCCCGAGCTCGCGTTCGTGGTGTTCCAGCTCACTTTCGCCGCGATTACGCCGGCCCTGATCGTCGGTGCGTTTGCCGAGCGGGTTAAGTTCTCGGCGGTGCTGGTGTTCATAGTCCTGTGGTTCACGTTCGCCTACCTGCCCATTGCGCATATGGTCTGGTACTGGGATGGCCCGGATGCGATCACCGATGCCAAAACGCTGGAAACGGTGACGGCGGCCGCGGGCTGGCTGTGGGCCAGGGGCGCGCTGGATTTTGCCGGGGGCACGGTGGTGCACCTCAATGCCGGTATCGCCGGATTGGTCGGGGCGTACGTGATTGGAAAGCGGGTGGGCTACGGCAAGGAATCGATGGCGCCGCACAACCTGCCGTTGACCATGATCGGCGCATGCCTGTTGTGGGTGGGCTGGTTCGGTTTCAACGCCGGCTCCAACCTCGAGGCCAACGGCACCACTGCCATGGCGTTCCTGAACACGCTGGTGGCCACGGCGGCGGCGACGCTCGCCTGGTCGGTGATCGAATCCTTCGGCAAGGGCAAGGCTTCGATGCTCGGCGCGGTATCGGGCGCCGTTGCCGGCCTCGTCGCCATCACGCCGGCTTGCGGCTTCGTGGGCACCATGGGCGCCCTGGTCATCGGCGTCATAGCCGGGCTGGTGTGCTATTGGGGTGTCAACGGACTCAAGCGCATGCTGGGCGCGGACGATTCGCTGGACGTGTTCGGCGTGCACGGCCTGGGTGGCGCCACCGGCGCGATCCTGACCGGCGTGTTTGCCGCGCCGTCGCTTGGCGGCGCGGGGATCTACGATTACGTCGCCAACAAGACCGCCGATGCCTATTCGATCTGGGACCAGGTGGTCATCCAGGCCACCGGCTGCCTCACCACGGTGGTGTGGTCGGGCGCAGTGGCCTTCATCGCGTTCAAGCTGGTCGACCTGACCATCGGCCTGCGCGTGACCGAAGAGGAAGAGCGCGAAGGCCTCGACGTCTCCTCCCACGGCGAGGGTGCGTATCGCATGTAGGAAAGGCTTTACCGGCAAAGGGCGCCCTTGCGGGCGCCCTTTTTTTTCAGCCCGCGACGATGAGGCCGGCAAGGCGCGCGGGATCGGCGAGCAGTTCGCTGCTCGCGCCGCTGAACACGACGCGGCCTCGGTTGAGCACCAACGCATGCGCCGTGACCTCCAGCGCCAGGCGCGCCGACTGTTCCACCAGCACCACCGTCAACGATTCTTCGCGCGCAAGGCGCTCGATCGCCGCGAGCAGCGTGTCGACGATGATGGGTGCGAGCCCTTCGAGAGGCTCGTCGAGGAGCAGCAGCGCCGGATCTCCCATCAGTGCCCGCCCCATCGACAGCATCTGCTGCTCGCCGCCGGAGATCTGGTTTCCCATGTGCGAGCGGCGCTCGGCCAGGCGGGGAAACAGCTCGTATACGCGCTCGCATGACCAGCGGCCCGGGCGTGCCGCTACCAGCAGGTTTTCCTCCACAGTTAGGGAGGCGAAGATGTCGCGCGTTTGCGGCACGTATCCGATCCCCAGCCTCGAGCGCTCGTGCACCGGCAGCGCGTCGATGCGCTTTCCCTGGAGCTCGATCCATCCTGAATGGAACGTGGTGAGACCCATGATCGTCGCGAGCAAAGTGGTTTTACCGACCCCGTTGCGGCCGAGCACGGCCAGCGATGCCTGTCCGGCAAGCGCGAAATCAATGTCCTCCAGCACCACCGTGGCGCCGTAGCCGGCGCGCACACCGGTGAGCTTCAGCGCCTCATGCATGCCGCTCACCGAGATACACGCGCTGCACGCGCTCGTCGCCGGCAATCTCTTCGGGTGAACCTTCGCACAGGATTTCCCCCTGCACGAGCACCGTGATCCGGCGCGCGAAACGGAACACGAGGTCCATGTCGTGCTCGATCACGAGAATCGCGATTTCCGCCGGCAGGCCATCGAGTGCCCGCAGGATGCGCTCGGACTCAAGCGAGGGCACGCCCGCGGCCGGCTCATCCAGCAGCAGCACCGTGGGCCTGAGCCCCAGCGCGATGGCGATCTCGACCAGCCTTTGCTTGCCATAAGGCAGGTCCACCACCCGGCGGGCGGCTTCGTCGGCGATCCCGAGCGAAGCCAAAAGGTCGGTGGCCTCCTCGCGCACCGCCGCATGAGCGCAGGCGGGGCGCCATAGCCGGCCCGACAACCCGCGCCGCTCGGCGATACCGAGCGCTACGTTGTCCAGCACGCTCATCTCGCGGAACAGGGTGTTGATCTGGAACGTGCGGCCCAGGCCGCGCTTGACCCGCGCCGACTGCGGCAGGGCCGTGACGTCCTTGCCGCCGAGGAAGACTCGCCCGGACGAGGGTGCGAGCCGGCCGGTCAGGAGATTGACGAAAGTGGTCTTGCCCGCGCCGTTAGGCCCGATCAGCGCGTGGCGGTCGCCAGGCGCGAGACTGAAGTTGATTTTTTCTGCCACCGTGAGCGCGCCGAAATGCATGCACAGATCGCGCGTTTCGATGACCGCGCTCATGCTTTCCCCCTCACCCCGCGCAGGAGCGCGTCTGAGATGCCGAGGATGCCCCCGCGTGCGAACAGCACCACGAGCACAAGGATCAGACCGATGCCGAAATACCAGTACTCGGGGAACTGGCGCGCCAGGAAGTCCTGCGCGATGAGGAACACCAGAGGACCGACGAAGGCGCCATACAAGCGCCCGACTCCGCCGAGGATTAGCATCACGAGCAACTCACCAGAGGGCTCGAAGCCCAGCACGTTGAGCCCCACGAACTGGTTGGTCTGGGTGAGCAGCACGCCGGCGACGCCGGCAATGGCTGCGGCAACCGTGTAGACGGTGAGCAGGCGCAGGTAGACCGGCGCGCCGATGGACCGCATGCGCAGGCGGTTCTCGCGGATGCCCGTCAGGCTGGCGCCGAACGGCGAATAGATCAGGCGTCGCACCAGCCACCAACCAGCGAAGACCAGCGCGAGGCACCACAGGTAAGCCGTGCGGCCGTACATGTCGAACTTGAATTGGCCGAAAATCGCCGCCACCGTGACGCCCGAAAGCCCGTCGGCGCCGCCGGTCACGGGCGTGGCCTTGTTGGCGATCTCGAGGCACACCGCAGCCACCGCGAGCGTCAGCATGAGCTGGGCCAGTCCGTGCGTGCGCAGGATGACGGCACCGGTGACAAGGCCGAGCAGCCCCGCCGCGGATGCCCCTGCCAGCATCTGCAGGATGGGATCGGCCAGGCCAAGCTTGGCCGACAGGATTCCGGCCACGTAGGCGCCGGTGCCGAAAAACGCGGCGTGGCCGAGCGTGACAATGCCGGCATAGCCCACGATGAGGTCGAGCGAAAGCGCGAACAGGATGTAGGTGAGGACGCGCGCGCCGAGCGAAAGATAGTTGGGCAACAGGAAAAACACCGCGATCGCCACGACCCACGGCAGGTACTCGGTCCAGCGCAGGCGCGAGTCGGCAGCGTACCCGACCGGATGGTTCATGCGCTTTTCCCGAACAGGCCGGTGGGGCGCCACAGCAGCAGGCCGATGGTCGCCACGTAGATGAAGAAAGCACCGAATTGCGGCAGCCAGTATTTGCAGGCCGTGTCGGTGACGCCGATGAGCAAGGCCGCCACGAACGGTCCCCGCAGGCTGCCCATGCCGCCCACCGACACAACGATCAGGAAGTAAACCAGTTGCTCGAAGGGGTAAGTGGGCTGGATCGCGATGATTTCCGCGCCGAGCGCGCCGCCCAGTCCGGCCAGGCCGCTGCCAACCGCGAATGTGATCGTGAACAAGCGCTTGGTGTTGATGCCGATCGCCTGCGCCATCGCGCGATTGTCGACCGCCGCGCGCACCATGGCGCCCCACAGCGTTCGCTCCACGCCGAACCACAATACCGCGATCATCGCTGCGCTGAAGACGATCAGGAACACCCGGTAGATGGGGAACTCACGGCCGAACAGGGCAAGCGGCCCTTTCAGCGATTCGGGGAGTTCCACCGGTTGCTGCAGCGTGCCGAAGATCAGCCGGGCCACCGCGACCGACATGAAGATCAGCCCGATCGTAAACAGCACCTGCTCGAGTTCCGATGCGCCGTAAAGGCGCGCGTACAGCAGGCGCTCGAGCACCACGCTCGCCGCGGCGACGAGCACGAACGAAAGCGCCAGCGCCAGCGGGAACGGGAGGTCGAAGCGGCTCAGCGCGGAGACCAGGATGTAGCCCCCGGCCATTGCAAACACACCGTGGGCGAGGTTGGTGAACCCCATCAGGCCCATGGTCACCGAAAGCCCCACCGAGATCACGTACAGGATCATCCCGTACGCAACCCCGTGGAATGCAACGCTCACCAGGGACGACAGCAGGGCATCCATGCGGGGCTGGCTCTATGCCGGGCACGACGAGGGCCCCGCGCCGGGCCGGGCGCGGGGGGCGTGGCGTTTACTTCTTCTCGAATTCCTTCAGCGGATCCTTGATGGCATTCGTGATGGTTTCCAGCTCGACGTTGGCGAGCTTGCCGCCGACCTTGCGCACTTCGCGCAGGTACTCGGGGTTGATCACGTCGCGCGTGGCAGGATCGACCGACACCGGGCCGCGCGGGCTGGTGGTGCTCTTGTAATGGGTGAGGATTTCCATCGTCTTGTCAGGGTCGATCTTGCCGCCCTGCGCGCGGATGGCGGTGTAGATCGCATCCATCGCGTCCCAGGCACCAACGACCATGAAGCCCGGATTGAGGTCCGCACCGTATTCCTTCTTGTACGCGGCCACGAATGCCTTGTTCGCGGGACGGTCTGCCGCGGCCGAGTAATGGTGCACGGTGATCACCCCGAGGGCCGCGTCGCCCATGCCCTGCAGTTCCTCGTCGGTGGTGATGTCGCCGGTGCCGAGGTACTTGATGTTGGCCTTGTCCATGCCGAGGTCGCCGTAGGCCTTCATCATCGCGGTGGCCTGCTTGCCGGCCGGGTTGAAGGCAAACAACGCGTCGGGCTTGGCATCCTTGATGCGCTGCATGAACGGCACGAAATCCGGGTTCGCAAGCGGGATGCGCACCGTGCCGATCACCTCGCCGCCGCCCTCCTTGAAGCCGCGCACGAAGCAGCCTTCGGCCTCGTGGCCGGGTGCGAAATCGCTCACCGCGGAATAAGCACGCTTGTATTTCTTGGCCGCCCACTGGCCGAGCGGGTACGCGGACTGGCACAGCGTGAAGGACAGGCGCGTCATGTACGGCGACATGCCCACCACCTTGGCGCCCGACGCATTGGCGCTCACGAACGGGACTTTCGCCTCGGCTGTAAGCGGCGCAATCGCCGCCATGTTCGGCGTCCACACCACGCCGGTCAGGATCTGCACCTTGTCGCGCACGATCAGTTCCTGGGCCACGCGCTTGGCGACGTCCCCGTTGGGGCCGGTGTCGTCGCGCGTGATGAGCTCCACCTTGACCCCGGGCGGGAGCTTGTCAGCATGCAACTTCATGTACAGCTTGACGCCCTTGTCGACCTGGTCGCCCTGGGCCGCGCCAGGGCCGCTATAGGAGCTGATGAGGCCGATCTTTACGGTCTGGGCTGCGGCTGGCGAGGCCCACACCATTGCGAGCGCGGCAACGGTCATGCAGAACGATGCGGTGATTCTCATGATTCTCCTCCTCCGGTGGGCGTGCACGCCGGGTCGGCCCGGCCGTTGTGCAGTCAGTCTATCAAAGATCGATTAGGATGCCTGCCCATGAACGCGGCCGACCATTTACTCGGCAAAGCGGCGCTGGCCCGTTACGGCAACCGGGTGGCGTTGCGGTGTGGCGACGAGCAGATTTCCTATGCGGAACTCGCGGTGAGCGTGCGCCGCGCGGCCGCGGCCTGGGAAGCGCACGGCGCGCGGCCGGGCGACCGGGTCATGATCCTGCTGCGCGACACACCCGAGTTTGCCGCCGCCTGGCTGGGCGCCCTCCATGTTGGCGTGGTCGCGGTTGCTGTGAACGACAAGCTGCCCGCGGCAGAGCGACAGTTCGTGTTCGAAGACTGCGCCGCGCGCGTGTTTCTTGCCGAAGACGACACGGCCGCCCTGGCGCGCACCTACGCCGGCGACAAGTGCGTTAGCCTGTCGGCGTGGCGCCACGCCCTCGCTGCTGCCACCCCGCGCGGTCGCGCGGCCACGATGCGTCCAACCGACCCCGCTTTCTGGCTCTACTCGTCGGGCACCACCGGCCACCCTAAAGGCATTGTGCACACGCACAAGGACGTCCTGCCCGCCGGCGCGGCGATGCGCGAGATCCTCGGCCTCGATGAGCACGATACGGTGGTGGCGACTTCCAGGCTGTACTTCGCCTATGGCTTGGAGCACGCCCTGCTCGGACCCCTGGCACTGGGCGCATCCTCCGTGCTTTGCCCCCATCCGCCCGACGCCGCCGACGCGACGCGCCTCGTCGCCCGGCACCGGCCCAGCGCGTTTTTCTCCGTGCCTTCGTTCTACCGGCGCCTCCTCGGCCTCGACACGGACGCCCTTAGACCTTTTCGCTCGGTGCGCTATTGCATCGCTGCCGGCGAGCGCCTGCCGGCGCAAGTGCTCGATCGCTGGCACGCCGCCACCGGCGGGGAGATCCTGTCGCTGTACGGGATGTCCGAGACGTTCTGCGTTTCGCTGATGACACCGCCCGGCACGTCGCGGGCCGCGCGCACCGGGTTGCCTGTGGCGGGTGTCGAAACACGGCTCCTCGACGATGCCGGAGGGCAGGTGATGACGGGCGAGGCGGGGGTGCTGTGGATCCGCCATCCGGCGCTGGCCACCGGCTACGCCAACCGTCCGGAAGCGACGCGCGAACAGTTCCAGGAAGGATGGTTCTGCACGCGGGACGTGTTCGTACGCGATGCCGACGGATTCTTCTCCCACCAAGGGCGCGTCGATGAGTTCATCAAGATCGCCGGCCAGTGGGTGCAGCCAGGCGAAGTCGAAGAGGTCGCGGTAGCGGCGGGGACCGTCGCCGAAGCCGCGTGCGTAAGGGTGAACGATTCCGATGGCTTCGAACGGCTGGCGCTGTTCGTCACTTCGGGTACCGACCTCACCGTCGCGCTGGAAGCAGTGCAGCGCGCCTGTGAAAACGCCCTGCCGCGCCACAAGCGCCCCAAATGGATACGCGCCGTGGCCGAGCTTCCGCGCACCGCAACGGGCAAGATCCAGCGATTCAAATTGCGCGAACTGATCGAGCGCGAACTGGCCGGATAATTGACTAGAATGCCTGCCTTTCCGCCCTTCTTTCCTGCGAGGCAGCCATGGCATACGCGATTCCCCTCTGGACCCCCCCGGCCCTGCCGATCGCCGGCTCGGCCGACACTTTCCCGGTGCGGCGGGTGTTCTGCGTCGGGCGCAACTACGTCGAGCACCAGAAGGAAATGGGCGGCGACGGGCGCGAGCAGCCGTTTTTCTTCCTCAAGTCCGAGTTCGCGCTGGTGGCGGGCGGGGGCGACGTGCATTACCCGGCCAAGACCACCAATTACCACTACGAGACAGAAATGGTCGTGGCCATCGGCAAGGGCGGGCGGCGCATCGCGGCGCAGGACGCCACCAGCCACATCTTCGGGTATGCCGTGGGCCTGGACATGACGCGCCGCGACCTCCAGCAGCTCGGCAAGGACAAGGGGCGGCCGTGGGATTTCGGCAAGAATTTCGACGAGGCCGCGCCCTGCGCGGCCCTTTCCCCGGCAGCGAAGGTCGGGCACCTGTCCAAGGGCGCGCTGTCGCTGGTGGTCAACGGCAAGGAAAGGCAGAAGGCCGACCTCGCCGACATGATCTGGTCGGTACCCGAGCAGATCGAATACCTGTCCCTGTACTACGCGCTTGAGCCGGGCGACATCATCATGTCGGGCACCCCTGCCGGCGTGGGCCCGGTCAAGCCGGGCGACGAGCTGGTGGCGAGCATCGCCGGCCTGACCGACCTGCGCGTCAAGATCCTGCCGGCGCTCTGAGCGGGCCGGGGTCGCGCCACATGCAGCTGTACACCTTTTTTCGCAGTTCGGCGGCCTTCAGGGTGCGCATCGCGCTCAACCTGAAGGGCTTGGGATACGAATCGCTGCCCGTGTCCCTGCCCAAGGGCGCCCATCGCGAGAGCACGTACGGCGCGCTCAACCCGCAAAAGCTCGTGCCGGTGCTCGTCGACGACGGCCACGCGCTGACCCAATCGCTCGCGATCATGGAGTACCTCGAGGAAACCCATCCCCTGCCGGCGCTGCTGCCGAAGGGATCGCTCGAACGCGCCCGCGTTCGCTCGCTGTCGCTTCTCATCGCGTGCGAAATCCATCCGCTGAACAACCTGCGGGTGCTGCAGCACCTCAAGCGCGCCCTGGGCCAGGACGAGGACGGCATCCATACGTGGTACCGGCACTGGATCGCCGAAGGCCTGGCGAAATTCGAGTCGGACCTCACCCAGGCCGCCGGAACCGGGAAGTACTGCCACGGCGACTCACCCGGCATGGCCGATTGCTGCCTCGTGCCGCAGATCTTCAATGCGCAGCGCTATGAGTGCGACCTCACAGCGTACCCCGCGACCATGAGCGTGTTCGAAGCGTGCATGCAGTTGAACGCTTTCGACCGCGCGCAGCCCATGCAGCAACCCGACGCCCAGTAGCGCTGGCGCGTTCGCCCGGCCGGGTCAGAGGGCGCCGAGTTCCTCTTCGAGCGCGGGGGCGAGGTCGGTCACCACCGCCTCGATCGAAAAAACCGCATCCAGATCGACGCTGGGCGTAGCGGCCGCTGCCACCTGCCTGAGGTGCTGGCCCCCGGCCACAGCCTGGGAGCACCAGTCGTCCACCAGCGATTGGGCGCTGGCGCGATCCATGGTGAGCATGAGCTGGCGCGACAGGCGCTCGGAAAACACCAGCCCCTGCACGGCTTCGAGGTTCGTCTGCATGCGCGCGGGAATCACCACCAGCCCTTGCGCGAACCGCTCCAGCGCGTCGAGCGCACCGCCGAGAACGCCCACGAGCTCGGGCCACGAAGCGAGCTCGCCCTGCCACGCGCCGATCGAGCGTTCGTGCTCCTGCCCCGCCGCGTGCAGCAGGGTCGCCATCAGGCCGGGGGCGCGGGTGGCGGCAGCGATGGCCTGCAGGCAGGCCACCGGGTTGCGCTTGTGCGGCATGGCACTGGACCCCCCCACGCCTTTCCTTGGAGCGGACTCGAGCATTTCACCCACCTCGGCCTGTGACAGAAGAGCGATATCGCGCGCGATCTTGCCGATGGCGCCGACCGCGATCGCGATGCCCGCAGCGAGCGCGAGGAATTCGTCGCGATGGCTGTGCCAGGCGCGCGCATCGGCGAGCCCAAGGTGCCCGGCGACGCGCCGGCGGACTTCCGCGCGCCTCGGGCCCAACGCGTCGAGCGCGCCGACGGGCCCGCCGAGCTGCACGCACAACGCCGTCGATGCGGCTTGCGCAAGGCGCGCGCGGCAACGCGCCAGGGCGGTGGCCCATCGCGCGATCTTGAGGCCCGCGGTGATCGGGATGGCGGGCTGCAGCATGGTGCGACCGAGCATGACGCTCGTTGCATGCTCGCGCGCTTGTGCTGCCAGTGCGGCAACCGATGTCCCAAGCACGCGATCGGCCTCCGCTAGGCACGGCCGCATGCACAGCGCGAGCGCAGTGTCGAGGACGTCCTGGCTGGTCGATCCATAGTGAACAAACGACGCTGCCGCAGGATCGATGGCGCGTACGTCTGCGGTGAGCGCCTTGACGAAAGGGATGGCAAGCGAGCCCGCGAGCTTGCCTTCGGCGGCGAGCTGCCGCGCCGACAGGTTCGCACCCGCGCAGGCTCTTTCGATGGCCGCGCCCGCCGCGGCCGGAATGACGCCGGTCGCGGCTTGGCTCTGCGCGAGGGCGCTTTCGAAAGCGAGCATGGCGCGCACGAATGCCTTGTCGCCCAGCGCCTCGCCGAACGACGGGCGCGCCAGCGTCAGCGCGAGCAGGTTGCCGTCCATGCGGCCGGTCAGGGCTCGATGAACGCGGTTTCGTCCTTGCCCTGCAGGCGCACGTCCCAGTGCCACGTGGCCGGCTGCCCGGGATCGCGCGCGGCGATCAGCGTCGACACGCGGCTGCCGGCGGCGCGAGCAAGCGGGTCGTCGCTCACGTTCCCGGGCGCCGCGAGGAACACTCGCGTGCGCAGCGCCTTGAGCAGGCCGCGGGCAAAAATCAGCACGTGAATCTGCGGCGGATACTGCTCGCCCCCTGGACCGGCACAAGGCCCGGGCATCAACGTGTCGACCGAGTAACGCCCGTCGCTGTCGGTAAAGACGCGGCTGTAGCCGCAGGCTCTGGGCTCGGCGCCCACGCCGGGCACCTTGCCGTCGGGCCCGGCCTGCCAGGTTTCGACCAGCGCATCCGACACCACGGACCCGGCGCCGTCGAAGATGCGTCCCGTCAGGACGACGCGATCGCCGCCCGAAGCGAAGGTGACCTTGTCGCCTTCCTCCCACTTGAGCCCGACATGGAAAAAAGGCCCGATCGTTTGCGAAGGTGTGCGGATCGCCATGTCAGAGCCCCATCGGCGTGGATTTCGCGCCACGCAGCACAATGTCGAATCGATAGCCCAGCGCCACCTCTTCCACGCCGCTCTCGAGGTCGAGGGTGCACACCATGCGTTGGCGCGCCTGCGGGTCGGGCACGCTGTTGAACACCGGGTCGATGTCGAGCAGCGGGTCGCCGGGGAAGAACAGCTGCGTGACCAGGCGTTGGGCGTACGCATTGCCGAAAAGGGAAAGGTGGATGTGCGCCGGCCGCCAGGCCCAGGGGTGGTTGCGCCAGGGATAGGCGCCAGGCTTGACGGTCACGAAGCGATACTCACCCCCCTCGCCGGTGAGGACCTTGCCCTGGCCGAGGAAATTCGGGTCGAGCGGTGCATCGTGCTGGTCGACGGGATGCGCATACCGCCCGGAGGCGTTGCACTGCCAGAGTTCGACGAGCGAGTTGCGCACTGGCGTGCCGTCCTCGTCGGTGACGCGGCCGGTGAGGATCATCTTCTCGCCCAGAGGCGCGGTCTTGCCCCACGCCGTCAGGTCGGCCTCTGCGGATTTCACGAAACTCTCCGGGAACACCGGACCGAAAAATTCCACCGGGTGGGGCGCAACGCGCAACATCGCCTGCCTGGGCGCGCGCAGCGCCGTGCTCTTATAAGCCGGATAGTCGTACGGGGGATCGACATCGGCGAGGTCCGTCGCGGACATGGGAATTCTCCTTGGGTTTATTGCGTGTTCAGTTCAGGCGGAACAGGGCCTTCACGTCCTCGGCGATCACCTCGCCCTTCATCGGCGAGCCGGCGCCGGCGACATGCCGGCCCCATACGCGGGTCTCGGTGCCCTGGGCGAGGGTCATGCCGTCCGCGCGCATCACTTCATGCGCCATGACGAACGACTTGCCCCCGAAGCGCAAGACCTTCGAGCGCACTTCGCACTGGTCGGCCTGCTCGGCCGGATGCATGAACTGGCACTCGGCCGTGACCAGTGGCATGGCGCGCCCTTCGGCGCGCATGCGCTTGGCGGTGTAGCCAGCGGCGGCGAAAAAGACCCACGTTGCGGCGTCGAACCAGCGGAAGTACGTCGGATAGAAAATGATGCCCGCCGGATCGCAGTCACCCCATTGGACGGCGCATGCAAAGCGCGACTGGACCGAGGCGAATTCGGGCGCGGGAGAGGGCATAGGCGATGATGATGCGCCGGTTCGGCGGGCGTCAAGCCGACTGTTTTGCATGTGTTTCGCGCGCAAATGCCAACGCTACCAGTCCTGCGATAAGCCACACCAGCATGAGCGTGAAGCCGCCGGCATAAGTCGCGAACCCATAGACGCGCACGTCGCCCGCCATCGTCCCGTCCCAGCCCAGGTCGAGCAGCCAGCCGATCAGCGGCTGCATCGCCATGCCGCCGAGCATGTTGCCCATGTTGGCGATGCCGGACGCGGTTCCCGCGAGCGACGACGGTGCGGACTCCTTGCAGAAGGCAAACCCAATCACCACCACGCCTGAGGCGATTCCCAATCCCACCATCAGCGCGAGCAGCGCCCAGTAGGGCAATCCAGGGACGTAGATGAGCACGGCCCAGAGACAGGCAGCGCTCGCTCCGCCCACCAGCAAGGGGAGTTTGCGCCGGCGCACGCGGTCCGAAAAAGCACCCGCCAGCGGACTGCCGAAGGCCCACGCAACCAGCATGACCGAGGTCACGAAGGCGGCCTGCGCCGTCGACAGGCCATATTGCGACACCAGGAAAGGCACGCCCCACAATCCGCCAAAAGCGAGCATCGGGCCGGTGATCGCGCCGCACCCGATGAACGTCAGCCACACGTTGCGGTAGCGGAACACTTCACGGATGCCGCCAAGCATCGAATGGCGCGTGCTGCCGGCTAACGGAATGGTCGAGAAGCTGCGCATGCCGCGCTCGGCCGGGTCGTCACGCACGACCATCCAAGTCACGCTTGCGAGCAGCGCGGTCAACACGCCCGCGGCGATCATCACCCAGCGCCAGCCGAACGCGTCCACGGCAAGGCGCAGCGGCACCCCGGCCGAAATGCCGCCCAGGCTCCCGCAGGCGAGCGCGAGCCCCGAGATGAGCGCGAAGCGCGCCGGATGCACCCAGTGGGTGGCGAGCTTGAGCATCGACACGAAGGCGACGCCAACCCCCGCGCCTACCAGCAACCGCCCCGCGCCCACCCAGGCATAGGTCGAAGCGAGTGCGAACAGCAGCGTGCCCGAGGCGGCGAGCACCCCGCCCGCGGTGAGCACGCGGCGCGGCCCCCAATGGTCGACCATCACCCCGGTGGGGATCTGGATCGCCACATAGGTGTAGAAGTACAGGGCGGACAGGTTGCCCAGCGCAACCGCCGTGAGCGCGAACTCGGCCATCAGCTCGTGCGTGATGACCGCGGGCGCCACGCGCTGGAAGAACCCGATGAGGTACAGCGCCGCACCCAGCCCCCAGACCGTCAGCGCCACAGTGATTGGCGGATAGGCGGCGGCTCTCGGTGTTGTGACCATCGGGACCATCGTTGCGCGTGCCTGCGGCGGGGTGGCGATTATACGTGCGCGGTTGACACGCGCCGCAGGGGCCGGGGACAATACGGGTGCGCCGATTTGAGGTTCAGCTTGCGGGCGCCCGGCAGAGCTCCGGCCGGCCAAATAAATCCCGCTAAAGAGACGAGGAAGAGCAACCCGTTTCTGGCGCAAGCTGAACGGGTTTTTTGCTTTCTGGAGCCGTTGCCTTGCATTTGCCACCGCATTCCGCGCGTATCGAGCGCCTGCTCGCCGAGCGCATCCTCGTGCTCGACGGCGCGATGGGCACGATGATCCAGCGCGAGAACCTGACCGAAGCCGACTACCGGGGCGAGCGGTTCAGCGACTTCGCGCGCGAACTGCGCGGCAACAACGACCTGCTCACGCTGACCCAGCCCGCGCTGATCCGCCGGATCCACTGCGAGTACCTCGAAGCCGGCGCCGACATCATCGAGACCAACACCTTCAACTCCACTTCGGTTTCGATGGCCGACTACGGCATGGAGCCGCTGGTCTACGAGCTCAACTTCGAGGCGGCGCGCCGGGCGCGCAGCGCCGCGGCCGAGTGGGAAGCGCGCACTCCCGGGCGGCCGCGTTTCGTCGCCGGCGTGCTCGGCCCCACCACCAAGACCGCCTCGATCTCCCCCGACGTGAACGACCCAGGCTATCGCGGTGTCACCTTCGACGCGCTCGCCGCCGCCTACACCGAGGCCCTGCGCGGCCTGATCGACGGCGAAGCCGATTTGATCCTGGTCGAAACCGTGTTCGACACGCTCAACTGCAAGGCGGCGCTGTTCGCCATCGAGGCTTACTTCGCAGCCAACGACATGCGCCTGCCGGTGATGATCTCGGGCACCATCACCGACGCTTCGGGTCGCACCCTGTCGGGCCAGACCACCGAGGCCTTTTACAATTCGGTGCGCCATGCACAGCCGATTTCGATCGGCCTGAATTGCGCGCTGGGCGTAAAAGAACTGCGGCCCTACGTGGAAGAACTCGCCGGGATCGCAGAAACATATACCTCGGTCCACCCGAACGCGGGGCTGCCGAACGCGTTCGGCGAGTACGACGATACGCCCCACAACATGGCCGCGCAGATGGGCGAATGGGCGCGGGCGGGCTGGCTCAACATCGCCGGCGGCTGCTGCGGCACCACGCCCGAGTTCATCCGCGCCATCGCCGAGCAAGTGGAAGGCGTGGCGCCACGCGCGATCCCGGTGCTGCCGGTCGAGATGCGCTTGTCCGGCCTCGAGCCGTTCAATGTCGGCAAGACTTCCCTGTTCGTCAACGTCGGGGAGCGCACCAACGTCACCGGGTCGAAGGCGTTTGCGCGCCTCGTCCTCGCCGGCGATTACGCCGGGGCTTTGGCGGTGGCGCGCCAGCAGGTCGAGAACGGCGCGCAGGTGATCGACGTGAACATGGACGAGGCCATGCTCGATTCCGAGAAGGCCATGGTCACTTTCCTCAACCTCGTGTCCTCGGAACCCGACATCTCGCGCGTGCCGGTGATGATCGATTCGTCCAAGTGGAGCGTCATCGAGGCCGGCCTCAAGTGCCTGCAGGGCAAGAGCATCGTCAACTCGATCAGCATGAAGGAGGGCGAGGCCGAGTTCCTGCGCCAGGCGCGGCTGGTGCGCCAGTACGGCGCGGCCGCTGTGGTGATGGCGTTTGACGAGCAGGGCCAGGCCGACACGTACGAGCGACGCATCGAGATCTGCACGCGCGCCTACAAGCTGCTGACCGGGACGGTGGGGTTCCCGCCCGAGGACATCATGTTCGACCCGAACATCTTCGCGGTGGCCACCGGGCTCGAGGAGCACGCCGCCTATGGGCTGGACTACCTGGCCGCGACCAAGTGGATCCGCGCCAACCTGCCGCACGCCAAGATCTCCGGCGGGGTGTCCAACTTCTCGTTCTCGTTCCGCGGCAACGACGCGGTGCGCGAAGCGATGCACACCGCGTTCCTGTACCACGCGGTGGGCGCCGGGATGTCGATGGGCATCGTGAACGCCGGCCAGCTCGGCGTGTATGCGGAAATTCCGGCCGAGCTCAAGGAGCGGGTCGAGGACGTGATCTTCAACCGCCGCACGGACGCGACCGAGCGTCTGATCGAGGTCGCCAACACGGTGAAGACCGGCGCCAAGGCCAACGTCAAGGACGACAGCTGGCGGCGCGAGCCCGTCGAGACGCGCCTCTCGCACGCGCTGGTCAATGGCATCACCGACTTCATCGTCGCCGACACCGAGGAGATCCGCCTCAAGATCGAGGCTGCTGACGGCAAGCCGATCGAGGTGATCGAAGGCCCGCTCATGGACGGCATGAACGTGGTGGGTGACCTGTTCGGCGCGGGCAAGATGTTCCTGCCCCAGGTGGTCAAGTCGGCGCGCGTCATGAAACAGGCGGTGGCCCACCTGATCCCGTACATAGAAGCCGAAAAGGTGCGCAGCGGCAACGCCGGCAAGGCCAAGGGCAAGATCGTCATCGCGACCGTCAAGGGCGACGTGCACGACATCGGCAAGAACATCGTGGCGGTGGTGCTCCAGTGCAACAACTACGACGTGGTGAACCTGGGCGTCATGGTGCCGGTGCAGAAGATTCTCGAAATCGCGCGCGCCGAGAAGGCGGACGTGATCGGCCTGTCGGGCCTCATCACGCCCTCACTGGAGGAAATGGCCCACGTGGCGCGCGAAATGCAGCGCGAGGGCTTCACCCTGCCGCTGCTCATCGGCGGCGCCACCACTTCGCGCGCGCACACCGCTGTCAAGATCGCGCCGAACTATGCCGGCCCCGTGGTGTATGTGCCGGACGCTTCGCGCAGCGTCTCGGTGGTGTCGAACCTGCTCTCGGGCGACCTGCGCAGCGGCTACCTCGCCGGCGTGCTCGCCGACTACGAGAAGATCCGCCTGCAGCACCGCGACAAGAAAGGGCCGGGCCCGCTGCACCCCATCGCGCAGGCGCGCAAACTCGGCTTCAAGGCGGACTGGGACAACTACCAGCCGCCGGCCCCCGCCAAGCTCGGCATCCAGGCGCTGCGCGAGTACCCAATCGAGCGGCTCGTGCCGCACATCGACTGGACGCCGTTCTTCCAGGCGTGGGAATTGTCCGGGCCCTACCCTCGCATCCTCGAGGACGCGGTGGTGGGCGAAGCCGCGCGCAAGGTGTTCGCCGAGGCGCAGGAGATGCTGGCGCGCATCGTGAAGGAGAAATGGATCACCGCCAGCGGCGTGTTCGGCCTGTTCCCCGCGGCGCAGGTGCACGGCGATGACATCGAGATCTACGCCGATCCCGCACGCAGCGAGGTCCTCATGACCTGGCACAACCTGCGCCAGCAGAATCACAAGCCGACCGGGCGTGCCAACCAGTGCCTGGCCGACTTCGTCGCCCCGAAGGAGTCCGGAGTGGCCGACTACCTCGGCGCGTTCGCCGTGTGCACAGGCGGGTTCGAAGAGCGGCTGGCGGCCTACGAGGCGGCTAATGACGACTACAACGCGATCATGCTCAAGGTGCTCGCCGACCGGCTCGCCGAGGCTTTCGCCGAGCACCTGCATCTTCGCGTGCGGCGCGAGTTCTGGGGCTACGCCCCCGATGAGGCGATTTCCAACGCGGACATGATCGCGGAGAAATACCGCGGCGTCCGCCCCGCACCGGGCTATCCCGCCTGCCCCGACCACACCGAGAAGGGCGCCCTGTTCCGGTTGCTCGACGTTCCCGCCAATGCCGGCATGACCCTGACCGAATCCTTCGCCATGCTGCCGGCTTCGGCCGTGTCGGGGTTTTATTTCTCGCATCCCGATTCGAGCTACTTCGCGGTCGGCAAGCTCGGGCGCGACCAGGTTGTCGACTACGCGCGCCGCAAGGACATGGCACTGGAGGAAGCCGAACGCTGGCTGGCGCCCTACCTCGCCTACGAGCCGGGCGAAGTCGCGGTCGCGGCCTAGGTCGATGCCGGGCGGCGCAAAGCTCTTCATCGCGCTGGGCAGCCTGTTCGCGCTGGCCGCGGTGGCGCTCGGCGCATTCGGCGCCCATGGCCTCAAAGCGCGCCTGTCCGCCCAGATGCTGGGCGTGTACCAGACCGGGGTGCAGTACCACTTCTACCATTCGCTCGGCCTGGTGCTGGTCGGGATCGCCTGTTTCCACCTGCCCGAAAGCGGGCCATTGCGCGCCGCCGGATGGCTCATGGTGGCCGGCGTGCTGGTGTTCTCCGGCAGCCTCTACGCACTCTCCCTGGGCGCCCCGCGCTGGCTGGGCGCCCTCGCACCGATTGGAGGCCTGGCCTTCCTGCTGGCCTGGGCCGCATTCGCATGGGCCGTGCTACGTACCGGGTAAATGTACCGGTAGCAGTACACCAACTCCCCTGCCAGCCGCGCCGCACTTTATTCCGCGAAATAGAATGTTCAGGATTTGGCCTGGTGGGCGAAGCCCGCGCGGGGCGGTTGGGCTATGCGCGCATAGCGTTGCGGCAGGAGCGAGCCCACCACCATGCCGGTGACCGCCGCCAACAGGCCGGCGAATTGCGGCGGGAAAAACCCGTCGGGCGCGGTGAATTCGAGCAGCAGCCACGTCGACAGGCCCAGCGCCATGGCCGCGGCCGCCCCCTGGGTGGTGGCGCGTTTCCAGTACAGGCCGAAGGCCAGCGGCGTGAACGCGGCCACCAGGGTGATCTTGTAGGCGTTCTCCACCATGCCGTAGATGGTCGAGTTGGAAGTCATCGCAAACACCAGCACGCCGAGCGCGAATATGAGCACCACCACGCGCAGCATGCGCAGGAACTGGTCATCGGTGATGTTGGGAAAGAAGTTACGCAGGACGTTCTCGGCGAACGTCACCGACGGCGCGAGCAGGGTGGCCGATGAACAGGACAGGATTGCAGCCAGGAGCGCGCCGAAGAACATCACCTGCACCGCGAAGGGCGCATGGTCAAGGATCAGCCGCGGCAGGATGTACTGCGAATCCTTGGCCAGCAGGTCGGTCACCATCTTCGGGTCGATGAGGCTGGCCGAATAGGCGAGGAACATCGGCACGAAGGCAAAAAAGAAATAAATGCTGCCACCCAGCACCGAGCCCAGCGCCGCCGTGTTCTCGTTCTTCGCCGCGCTGACGCGCTGGAACACGTCCTGCTGTGGAATCGAGCCCAGCGCCATGGTCATCCACGCCGCGGCGAACGCGATCACGTCGCGCGGCGCGAGGCCGGGCCAGAACTCGAGCTTGCCCGCGGCACGCGCGTGCTCGACCACCACGCCGGCCCCGCCGGCCATGCCGGAGACCACCACCGCGATGTAAACCATGCCCACGCCGATGATGAGCATCTGGAACAGGTCGGTGAAGGCCACCGAGAACATGCCGCCGGCGAGCGTGTACACCAGCACGATCGCCACGCCGATCATCATTCCCTGCCATGGCGCGAGCGCGCCGTCGGTCAGCACGTTGAACACCAGGCCGAGCGCGGTGATCTGGGCCGACACCCAGCCGAGGTAGGAGATCACGATGCACACCGCGGCCGTCAACTCGACCGCGCGGTTGTAGCGGGCGCGATAGTAGTCGCCGATGGTCAAAAGGCCCATGCGATACAGGGGCCGCGCAAAAAACAGCCCCACGAAAATGAGGCACATCGACGAACCGAACGGGTCGGCTACGACGCCCTTGAGCCCCTCGTTGAGGAATTTGGCCGGGATGCCCAGCACCGTCTCCGAGCCGAACCACGTGGCGAACACGGTCGCGATGATGAAGGGCAGCGGCAGGTGCCGCCCGGCAACGACGAAGTCGGTGGAGTTCTTGACCTTGGTGGCGGCATACAGGCCGATGCCGACCGAAACAATCAAGTAGAGGATGACCAGCCAGATCAGCATCGCTGCGGCGCGAGGGCGTGAAGCGCGTAGTCTGCCGCAGGCCGAATTCCGCATCAAGGCCAATCGGCGTGCGGCGGGGCCGGGCCCTTCGCGCCGGCTGCCCTTGACTAGGCCGTGTCCAAGGTCCGCTGACCCTGTACTGGCTCGAAGTCTGCGGCGGCAAGGTTCGCGTCCAGCGGCAGGCACACCCGACGCGCGGTGACGAGTGCCGCTGCGAGCGGCGCGTCGGCCAGCACTTTCTCTAGGTTGGCCGCGTGCTCGGGCCCCGGCAGTTCCACGAATGCGCGCTGGGCGCCGGTCTCGCGCAGGGCGCGCACAAGGGTGACCTGCAGGGCGACGCGCCCTGTACAGCACGGGCATCCTGCCGGGAGGGCGCGCAGGTTGGGTGCGGCTGCCGCCAGGCCGCGCCCGTTGACGAGGCCGACCCAGTGCGGCCGCCCAGCGCACAACCGCGCGATGAGGGCCGTCTTGCCCGACCCCGGCGCGCCGGTCACGACATGCACCGGGACCGGCCCGCGCGAAACGTTACGGTTCTTCGCGGCGTCCAACCGGCAGGCCCAGCGTCTTCAGTTTGCGGTACAGGTGGGTGCGCTCCAGGCCCGTGCGCTCGGCTACACGCGACATGCTGCCGTTCTCGCGCGCCAGCTGGAACTCGAAGTACAACCGCTCGAACGCATCGCGTGCCTCGCGATAAGGCTGGTCGAGCGGCAGCTCGCCGGCAGTCGCCGGCCCGGAATGCGCGGCCAGCACGCGCTCGACGTCGGCGAGTTGGATTTCCTCCTCGAGCGCGCTCAGCGCGAGATTCTTGACCACGGCGTCGAGCTGGGCGAGGTTGCCGGGCCAGGCGTGGTGGCGCAGCGCATTCAGTGCCGCGGTCGACAGGCGCCGCGGCGGGCAGGCACGCGCCTCGACCATCTGCGCCAGGACCAGCGCTGCGATGTCGGGAACCTCCTCGGCAAACTCACGCACCGAGGGCAGCGCGATCACCAGCTCGGACAAGCGGCTGGCGAGGTCGGCGTCGAAGGCGTGCTCCGCCACCAGCCGCTGCGGCTCGAGCGTGCAGAACGAAACCACGCGCGCCTTGTGCTTTTCTGCGCGTGCCAGCAGGAAGTCGAGGTTCTTCTGCTCGCTGCGCGCGAGGCGGGCGAGGTCGGGCACGAACAGGATGCCGCCGGCCGCGCGCGCCAGCACCTCTGACGGCGGGTCGTTGAGCGCCTCCGCGCCGGTAACGAAAGGCGCGCCGCTGGAAAGCAGGTGGCGCACGAACATCTCGGCCTGCATGCCGCGCTCGCCGCGCATCATGAGTGGCGTGCCCACTCGTGCGAGCTGGGAGAGGCGCTTCTTGAGCTCGCCCAGCACCGCCGAACGGCCGAGGGCCGCCAGCGTCAGACGATGCGCAACCGGCACGTCCTGGTTACGCAGCGCGCGCTTTACCGTCGAGAGCAGGCGCTGCAGCGCGATCGGCTTCTCGAGGTAGTCGAGCGCGCCGATGCGCGTGGCCTCCACCGCGGTTTCGATCGTGCCGTGCCCGGACATCATCACCACCGGCATCGTGAGAAGGCCGTTGGCCGCCCATTCCTTCAGGAGCGTGATGCCATCGGTGTCCGGCATCCAGATGTCGAGCAGAACGAGGTCGGGGCGCTGGGCCGCGCGCACGCGCCTGGCGGCGCCGGCATTCTCGGCCAACACCACCTGGTGCCCCTCGTCGGCGAGGATCTCCGAGAGCAGCTCGCGGATGCCCATTTCGTCGTCCACTACGAGGATCTGTGCCATTGCCTCAGGCCGCCTTCATGGAAGAATTGTCCTCACCTGCCACAGGCAGCACGATGCTCACGGTGGCGCCGCGGCGCGGGCGGTTGTGGATGTCGATTGCGCCGTGGTGCTCATCGACGATCTTCTTCACGATCGCCAGGCCAAGGCCCGTGCCGCGTGACTTTGTGGTGACGTAGGGCTCGAAGATGCGCGCCATGAGCTCTTCGGGAAAACCGCTGCCGTTGTCACTGACGGCGAGGCGCACCGACCCCGTGCCGACCGGTTCGGTGCGCACCTCGATCGCCGACGCCGGCGTGCGGGCCGCGCCCAGGGCATCCTGCGCGTTCTGCACGAGGTTGTGCAGCACCTGGCGGATCTGCGCCGAGTCGGCCAGCACCGCGGGCAGGTCGGGCGCGAGACTGCGATTGATCGGCACACTGGCGGTTTCGTACATGGTAAGGACCTCGACCACCAGCGCGTTGAGGTCGAGCGCTACAAGCACTGGCGCCGGAAGGCGCGCGTAGTCGCGAAAATCGTCCACCATCGCCTTGAGCGCCGCGACCTGGTTCACGATGGTCTGCGTGCCGCGCCTGAGGATTTCTCCATCTTCGGGACCCAGCTTGGAAGTGAGCTTCATTTCGAGCCGCTCAGCCGAAAGCTGGATCGGCGTGAGCGGGTTCTTGATCTCGTGCGCGAGGCGTCGTGCGACTTCCGCCCACGCGGTGGCGCGCTGCGCCTGGATGAGCTGGGTCACGTCGTCGAACACCAGCACATAGCCCGAAGGCAACGGGGTGCCGCGTGCAAGCAGCGTCTTGCCGCTGCCCGGCAGCACGAGCTCGAGTTGCCAGCTGCGTCCGCCGGGGGCGCCGAAGGCCTCGCGCACCGGCATCGCGAACGACTCGTAGCCCTCCCACTCCCCCAGGGACTTGCCGCTCAGCAGGCCAAGCTCGCCGCCGAGGATTGCCGCCGCACCGTGGTTGAAGATCGACAGCCGCAGTTCGGGATCGAACAC
>JBBQCV010000012.1:0-34220 GCA_038319115.1 Burkholderiales bacterium
TGGTATGTACGGTGGCTGATCCTCGCGGTCCTCCTCGCCTTCTCGGTCGCGCTGGCCGCCTGGATGTACGACGCTGGCCGCCGATTTGCGGGTTTCGATCGCAGCGAGGTGCAGGACGAACTCACCGGCCTGCGCCGCGAACTTGACGGCACGAGGGGGGAACTGGCCAAGCTGCGCGCAATTGCCAACGCCGCGGACTCCAGCATGTCGATCGAGCGCACCGCCCAGACCCAGCTGGCACGGCAGATGCGCCTGCTCGAACAGGACAACGCGCGCCTCAGGGAAGACCTGGCGATCTTCGAAAGCATGCTTTCCGGCGATTCACGCAATGGGCAGGCCCTCACGATCCAGCGCCTTAAAGTGGAGCCCAACGGCCTGCCGGGTGAGTACCGCTACCGGATGCTGCTGCTGGCGGGAAACCGTCGTGACCACCCCGATTTCCAGGGGCGCCTGGAGCTCGCGGTAGGGGTGCAGCAGGAGGGGCGGAATGTTATTATCGTCGTGCCTGACCGGGCTGCGGCCGACGTCGCTGGCTTCAAGCTGGCTTTCAGGAATTTCTACCGCGCCGAAGGCACGTTTCGCGTCGACCCCAACGCCACGGTGGGTTCGGTCCAGGTGCGCATCTTCGAAACCGGCAACGCGCAGGCCCGGGCGACCCAGAGCATCACTCCAGGATCCTGAGGAGAACCCCAATGTTCGGAAAATCCAGCAAGCCGCAGAACCGCATCGACAGCCTGATCGGCAGCACCACCCGGATCGAAGGCAACGTATTTTTCGCCGGCGGCTTGCGCGTCGACGGGATGATCCGCGGAAACGTCAGCGCATTGCCTGACCAGCCAGGCACGCTCGTCATCAGCGAGCACGCGCGTGTCGATGGCGAAGTGCAGGTCGCGCATCTGGTCATCAATGGCACAATCAAAGGCTCCGTGTATGCCTCGGAAACGCTGGAACTGCAGCCCAATTCCAGGGTCGAAGGGGATGTGCACTACAAGAGTATCGAAATGCACCAGGGCGCGATTGTGGAAGGCCGGCTCGTCCACCAGGACGCCATCGCGGGAGCCAAACCAGTAGAACTGAAGCTGGCCTCGGGCGCCTGATGCCCTCGTTGACCGCATGGCGATGCGGGACCGATAATTGCCTCACAGGCTTATGGAGCAGAACATGAATGCAGTCACCGAAGCGTCGGCCCTCACCGAAATGCCGGCCCCGCTCGTCTTTACCGACAATGCCGCTGGCAAAGTCAAGCAGCTGATCGACGAGGAAGGCAACACCGACCTCAAACTGCGCGTGTTCGTCACGGGGGGCGGTTGCTCGGGGTTCCAGTACGGCTTCACCTTCGACGAAGTCCAGAACGAAGACGATACCGTTATGGAAAAGAACGGCGTGCAATTGCTGATAGACCCAATGAGCTACCAGTACCTCGTAGGGGCTGAGATCGACTATTCCGAAGGCCTCGAAGGCGCCCAGTTCGTGATCAAGAACCCGAATGCGACCACGACGTGCGGTTGCGGGTCGTCCTTCTCCGCCTGACCTGCGTGAATGGGGGCTGCGTCCCCAAGTCAAAAAAGGGAGCTTCGGCTCCCTTTTTTGTTTCCTCAGGCCGGGTAGACGGCGCCGAGTACCCGCAGGCCGCGCGCGCCGGTGACTGCCGGCAGGTTGCCCGGAAGGCCTTGCACCGCCCGCCAGGCCAGCCAGGCGAAAGCGAGCGCTTCCACTTCATCGGCGCCCAGACCGTATTGGTCGCTGGACTCCACGACACAGGGAGCCAGACGGGAGCGCAAGCGTCCCATCAGTGCCCCGTTGAGCGCGCCTCCGCCGCACACTACCAGCCGGGCAACCGGGTGGCCTGAAGCCTCGAGCGCACGAGCGATGGTCTCGGCAGTGAGTTCCAGCAGCGTGGTCTCCACGGCCTGCGCGTCCTCGTTTCCCGTCAACAGGGTGTCGAGCCATCCCGCATTGAAAAGCTCCCTCCCGCTGCTCTTCGGGGCGGGCGCCGCAAAATATGGTTCGGCCAGCAAGCGCGAGAGGAGGCCGGGAATGGGCGCGGCCCCTGCAGCCCAGCCACCGTCCGCGTCGTACGCTTCGCCGCGATGGCGCTGCACCCAGAGATCCATGAGGCCATTGCCCGGCCCCGTGTCGAACCCGAGGACCGCGCCATTGCGGGGCAGCAGGGTCACGTTGGCAATCCCACCGACATTGACCACGGCCCGATCTTCCGTGGCCGCGCCGAAAGCGACTGCATGGAAAGCTGGCACGAGCGGCGCGCCCTGACCCCCGGCCGCCATGTCGCGGCTGCGGAAATCGGCCACCACAGCGGCGCCGGCAAGCTCAGCGAGCAGGGCCGGGTTGCCGATCTGGACGGTGAAACCGTCGCTCGGGCGGTGGCGCACGGTCTGGCCATGGCAGCCGATGGCGCGGATGTCCGATGCCGCGATGCCGGCCTTCTTGCGGACGAGTTCCACCGCTTTTGCATACAGCCTCGCCAGCTCGATGCCGAGGCGCCCGGCGCGATCGATTTCGTCACCGCCGGGCTGGGTGAGGTCCAGTAACGACTGGCGCAAGCCGGCGTCGAAAGCGACATGCGCGTGCGCCAGGGTTGCGAGACGGGGGGTGGAGAAGTCGGTGAGGACGGCATCGACGCCATCCAGGCTGGTGCCGGACATCAGGCCTGCGTAGAGCTCCCGGTTCGCCACGGGACGCTCGGGTGTTACTGGAGCAGCGCCAGGTTGCTGTTGGCGATGAGGTCGAGTTGCGACGCGACCGAGGCGGTTGCCACGCGGAAGGCGGCCAGTTCGTGCGCCGGGACGGGCTGGGCGGCTGGCAACGCGATCGCCAGCGGATTGTGGGGCTCGCCCGCAATGCGGAATTCGAAGTGCAGGTGCGGCCCGGTCGCCCAGCCGGTCTGGCCCACATAGCCGATGGTGTCGCCCTGCGAGATGCGCGCACCGCGATGCAGCGCTGGGGCGATGTTGCTCATGTGGCCGTAGGCCGTGGTGTACTGGCCGTTGTGCTTGAGGATCACCATGTTGCCGTAGCCGCCCTGGCGCCCCGCAAACTCCACCACACCGTCGCCGACGGCGCGAATCCGCGTGCCTGTCGGCGCGGCGTAGTCGATCCCCTTGTGCGCGCGCCATTGCTGCATGATCGGATGCATGCGCATGCCGAAGCCCGACGTGATGCGCGAAAACTCGAGCGGCGAACGCAGGAACGCCTTGCGCAGGTTCTTGCCTTCGGGCGTGAAGTAGCCGCCCTTGCCACCGTCGGCGCCGGCATACCACACCGCGCGGTAGCTCTTGCCGGCGTTGACGAATTCGGCCGCCACCAGCCGGCCCGGGCGCACGGCCTGTCCCTTGGAGTAAAGCACTTCGTAAGCGACTGAGAAGCGGTCGCCCTTGCGCAGGTCGCGGTGGAAATCGATGTCTCCGCCGAACACCTCGGCCAGTTGCATCGCCACCGAATCGGGCAATCCTGCGCCATCGGCCGCGGCAAACAGCGAACTGCGGATGGTCCCCGACTTGAGCACCGTGTGCGGCGCGAGCGCGAGTTGCGCCTCACTAACCCTGAAGGCCGCGCCCTCGCGGTCGATGGAGACGAGCGCATCCTTGCTGGAGGTGAACGAAAGCGAATTCAGGTTGCCGTCACCGGATACATCGGCACGCACCGTGGTGCCGACTCGCAGCGCGGCAAGTGGCTTCGACTGCGTGCGCAGCAGTTTCTGCGAGTCTTCGCTGTTGACGCCGAGGCGTGACAGCAGGCTCCACAGCGTGTCGCCGCGCTGGAACCTCTCCTCACGGATGAACGACGCCGAGGCGGGCACGACGGCCTCGCTGACATCGATGGCCAGGGGCTCGGGAATGGCGGTGAATGGGATCAGCAGCTGCGATTCGGGAGCGGTGCCAAATGCGGCAATCGCACCGTACAGGGGCAGGCCAATGAGGGCGCATATGCGCGCCGCGCGGAAACGCGGGCTCAGAAGTCTCTTGGGCAAAGGAATCCGATCGGCTAAAATCGTTTTTTTAATCAGGCGCCTGCCGCGCCCGCCGGGATTGTTGTTTTATGCTGCTGTTTTGTTCGGGGGCGAGTGTAGCAGAGTTCGCGGCCACGAAAAAACACTCTCCGGCCCTGTTCGGCTCCTCAAAATCGATGCTTACAATTGCGCAGTCACTCGAGGTCATCAAGCGCGGATGTGACGAACTCCTAGTCGAAGAGGAGCTCGTCAGGAAACTGAAAACCGGGCGCAAGCTGCGCATCAAGCTGGGCATGGACCCGACCGCGCCGGACCTGCACCTGGGCCACACCGTGGTCATCAACAAGCTGCGCCACTTCCAGGACCTCGGCCACCATGTGCAGTTCCTGATCGGCGACTTCACCGGCATGATCGGGGATCCCACAGGCAAGAACCAGACCAGGCCGCCTCTCACGCGCGACCAGATCCAGGCCAACGCCGCCACCTACCGCAAACAGGTGTTCAAGGTCCTCGACCCCGAGCGCACCGAGGTCATGTTCAATTCCACGTGGTCCGACCCGCTCGGCGCGGAGGGCATGATCCGCCTGTGCGCGCGCTACACGGTGGCGCGCATCCTCGAGCGCGACGACTTCGCCAAGCGCTACAAGGGGGGCCAGCCGATCGCCATGCACGAGCTTCTTTACCCGCTCATGCAGGGCTACGACTCGGTGGCCATGAAAAGCGACGTCGAGCTCGGCGGCACCGACCAGAAATTCAACCTGCTGGTGGGCCGCGAGCTGCAGAAGGACTGGGGCCAGGAGCCGCAGTGCATCCTGACCATGCCGCTGCTCGAGGGGCTCGACGGTGTCAACAAGATGTCCAAGTCGCTGGGCAACTACGTGGGCATCGACGAGCCTGCGGGAGAGATCTTCGGCAAGCTCATGTCGGTCTCCGACGAGCTCATGTGGCGCTATTTCGAACTGCTGTCGTTCCGCCCGATGGACGAGATCTCGCGCTGGAAGGACGAAGTCGCCACCGGCCGCAACCCGCGCGATATCAAGGTAGCGCTGGCGCAGGAAATCGTCGAACGTTTCCACGGCGGGGCGGCTGCCACCGCGGCGCTCGCCGCTTTCGAGGCGCGCTTCCGCCATGGCGAGATCCCCGATGACCTGCGCGAGGTCTCTCTGTCCACGCCCGAGGGCGGCCTTGCGGTGGCGCAGATGCTCAAGCAGGCCGGCCTCACGGCGAGCACCACCGAAGCCCTGCGCATGATCGAGCAGGGCGGGGTGAAGCTCGACGGCGACCGGGTCACTGACCGCGCCCTCAAGCTTCCGGCGGGCCGCTCCATCGTGGCCCAGGTCGGCAAACGCAAATTCGCGCGTATCGTCCTGACCTGATCTCTTCCGACGGGGGAACATCGTGAGCAGCTTGCCCGAGTACGAGGTTTACGCAATCAAGTACGCGCACCACGAAAGGCGCTCGCGGGAGAACTTCCTCGGCGGCGATGCCCACGACGTGCCGATGCCGCTCGACTATTTCGTCTGGCTGCTGCGCGGCGACGGGCGCGAGATCGTGGTCGACACCGGGTTTTCGGCGGCCATGGCGGCCAAGCGGAAGCGCAACCACCTGCGCTGCCCGTCCGAGGGCCTCAAGCTGCTCGGCGTCGACGCCGCCGGCGTGCGCGACGTCATCGTCACCCACCTGCACTACGACCATGCAGGCAATTTTGACCTGTTCCCGGCCGCCGATTTCCATATCCAGGACCGCGAGCTCAATTACGCCACCGGCCGCTACATGCGCCACGAGTGCTTTCGTGGCGCCTACGAGGAAGAGGATGTCGTCAGCCTGGTGCGCCGCGTCTATGCGGGAAGGGTGAAATTCCATAACGGCGACGAGGAGGTGGCCCCGGGCGTGTCGGTCCACCTGATCGGTGGCCACACCATGGGCATCCAGGCCGTGCGGGTCCATACCCGCCGCGGCTGGGTGGTGCTCGCCAGCGACGCCTCGCATTTTTACGCCAACATGGAAGAGACGCGCCCCTTCCCGATCATTTTTTCGGTCGCTGAAATGGTCGACGGCTATGCCAGGCTGCGTGCGCTGGCCGACTCGCCGGAGCACATCATCCCGGGTCACGATCCGCTAGTCATGGCGCGCTACCCGGCGCCTTCCAAGGCACTCGAGGGCATCGCCTGCCGTCTGGATGAAATGCCAAAAATGGCATGACAGTTGGCTTGGAAGCCGCGCAGCGGCTTGATCTTTGGGGCGAAATGTTGTAGAATTACATCTTTCCAGCGCGGTCGCTGCGCCGCGCCATCCCGCCAAGTCGCCAGCAGGGCGAGAACCGTGCCACGGCCCGAATGGCCGATTCACAGGTAATCGTGCAGAATAAACCCGGATTCCGGCCAGACGCGCCGCCCGGGCGGCGCGCCAATACCAATTCAATGCCGGAACGGGATGCCAACCATGTGAGGAGGACTTTCGTGAAACGTCGTTCATTTCTGAAGCATGCAGGTATGGGCCTGGCCGCGGGATCTGCAGTCGCCGCGCCTTCCATCGTCAATGCGCAGGCGGCCGGGCTCCCGACCGTCAACTGGCGCATGGCCGCTAGTTGGCCGAAAAGTCTCGACACCCTGTACGGTGGCGCCGAGCTCATCGGCAAGCACGTCGCCGCGGCAACCGGGGGCAAGTTCAACATCAAGGTATTTGCCGCCGGCGAGATCGTGGGCGGCCTGCAGGTGCTCGATGCGGTCCAGAACGGCACCGTCGAGTGCGGCCACACCGCGCCTTATTACTACTTCGGCAAGGACCCGACGTTCGCCTTCTCGACCTCCATCCCGTTCGGTCTCAACGCCCGCCAGCAGTACGCTTGGATGACGCACGGCGGCGGCTTGGAGCTGATGCGGGATTTCTTCAAGGACTACAACATCATCAACATCCCGGCCGGCAACACGGGCTGCCAGATGGGGGGATGGTTCCGCAAGGAGATCAAGACCGTCAATGACCTCAAGGGCCTCAAGATGCGCATCGGCGGCACCGCCGGGCTCGTGCTGAGCAAGCTCGGTGTGGTGCCGCAGCAGATCGCCGGCGGCGACATCTACCCGGCGCTGGAAAAAGGCACCATCGACGCGGCCGAGTGGGTCGGACCGTACGACGACGAGAAGCTCGGCTTCTACAAGGTGGCCAAGCACTATTACTACCCGGGCTGGTGGGAAGGTGGTCCCGAGCTCGACCTGCTGGTCAGCAACAAGGCATGGGAGGCACTGCCGGCGGAATACAAGGCGGTGCTCGAGATGGCGTGCGCCGAGGCCTATGTCTGGATGGTCGGAAAGTACGACGCTCTCAACCCGCCGGCACTCAAGCGCCTCATCGCGGGCGGCGTGAAGCTGCAGCCTTTCTCCAACGAGATCATGGCCGCAAGCTACAAGGCCTCCGAAGAGGTGTTCACGGAAATCGCCAGTAAGAACCCCAAGTTCAAGAAGGTCTACGAACCGTGGAAGAAATTCCGCGAAGAGCAGGTGCAGTGGTTCTCGATAGCGGAAGGCCGCTACGACAACTTCATGGTCGCGGCCGAGCGCATGTCCCAGCGTGGCGCCAAAGCGGGTGCCAAGAAGTAGCAAGCCGGCACGATTCGCGCCGCGGCCAGTGCCTGCTTAGGCAGGCCCGGTCGAAAAAAAGCCCCGCTTCGGCGGGGCTTTTTTATTGGGGGCAACGCTTGGGCTGCGCTATTTCTTCGCGGCGTCGGCCCCTATAGCCGCGCCCGCCGCGGGCGGCCCGGTCTTGGCGGCGTCCTTAGGCGCACTGGGGGAGGGACCGGCCGCGCCTTGCGGGGAGGGTGCGGTCTCCTTCGGCGCTGTCCCGGCGTCGGCCGGCGGGACCGCCGCACCGGGCGCAGCGCCCTCTTCCTTCATGATCGGTTCGGGCTCGTCGCCGAAAGCCTTGTCGAGCGCGTTTTCGAGCGACTCCTGCGTCTTGGACCCTGCGGGGCTGGCCGCGTCGGGCACCATGATGTTGATCTTGTCGGTGTTGATCGCCGCTTTCTTGGCGATCCCGCCCCCGACCAGGTTGGGGAACGCGATCACGAGCCCGACCATGATGACCTGGATGATCACGAAGGGGACGGCCCCCCAGTAGATCTGGCCGCTGGTTATCTTGGGAATCAGCTTGCCGGTCACCTTGTCGACGTAGTCCTTGCTGGCCGCGACGCTGCGCAGGTAAAACAGGGCATACCCGAACGGCGGGTGCATGAACGAAGTCTGCATGTTGATGCTGAGCAAGATCCCGAACCAGATGAGGTCGATGCCGAGTTTCTCGGCCACCGGGCCCAGCAGGGGAATGATGATGAATGCCAGCTCGAAGAAGTCGAGGAAGAACGCCAGCACGAACACCAGTATGTTCACCACGATGAGGAAGCCGAGCTGGCCGCCAGGCAGCCCGGTCAGCAGGTGCTCGACCCAGATATGCCCGTCCACGCCGTAGAACGTGAGGCTGAAGACCCGCGCGCCCACCAGGATGAACACCACGAAGGAGGTGAGCTTGGCGGTGGTGTCCATCGCCTGGCGCAGCAGGCTGAAAGACAGGCGCCGCCGCGAGATCGCCATGATCAGGGCGCCGGTCGCCCCCATGGCGCCGCCTTCGGTCGGGGTCGCCACGCCGAGGAAGATCGTGCCCAGTACGAGGAAGATCAGCGCCAGCGGCGGAATCAGCACGAAAGTGACGCGCTCCGCGATCTTCGAGAGCAGCCCAAGCTTGAGTACGCGGTTGATCACCGCGGCAAGGAACACCACGCCGACGCCCACCGCGGTCGCAACCACCAGCATCTCGTCCACCGGTGCGTCCGGGGCGCCGTATTTGTACTGCGCGAAGGCATACGAAACGCCGACCGCGACGAGGACGATTACGATCAGCGATGGAATTCCCCCGCTGCCGTTGGGCTCGCGGAACGTGCGCGCTTCGAGCGGCAGCGCCGGCGCCCACGACGGTTTGAAGATGGTGACGCCGGCCACATAGACCGCATACAGGCCGGTGAGGACCAGTCCGGGAATGAAAGCGCCCGCATACATGTCGCCGACTGACTTGCCGAGCTGGTCGGCCATGACGATCAGCACCAGCGAAGGCGGGATGATCTGCGCCAGGGTTCCCGAAGCGGCGATGGCGCCGGTGGCGAAGCGCCGGTCGTAGCCGTAGCGCAACATGATCGGCAGCGAGATGAGGCCCATCGAGATCACCGAGGCCGCCACCACCCCGGTCGTCGCGGCCAGCAGGGCGCCGACGAAGATCACCGCGAAGGCGAGGCCGCCGCGCAGCGGGCCGAACACCTGCCCGATGGTGTCGAGCAGGTCCTCGGCCATGCCGCTGCGCTCGAGGATCAGGCCCATGAAGGTGAAGAAGGGCACCGCGAGGAGCGTGTCGTTGGACATGATCGCCCAGATGCGCTGCGGCAGCGCCTGGAAGAGGGAGGGTTGCAGCATCCCGAGCTCGACCCCGATCAGCCCGAAGAAGATCCCGTTGGCCGCCAGCGCGAACGCCACGGGGTAGCCGAGCAGGAGGAAAACCACCAGCGCGGCGAACATGATCGGCGCCATGTTGTGGGTCAAGAGCTCGATCATGGAGTCTCCCCGCGCGCGCGGCGAAGCTCTTCGGCGAGCTGTTCCTCTGCCGTCGGGCCGGCGTCCTTCTCGCTCGGGTCGGGGATCAGCCCGCGCAGGAACGCGATGCGTTTGATGAGCTCGGAGAACCCCTGGATCACCAGCAGAAAAAAGCCGATCACCAGGATCAGGCGCGCCGGCCACACCGTCAGGCCGCCGGCGTTGGTGGACACCTCGTTGCTGTGCCAGGCATCGAGGAACACCGGCCACGACAGCCACAGGATGGTGATCGCCATCGGCAGCAGGAAGAAGAGCGCGCCGAGGATGTCGATCCACGTCTGGGTGCGCTTTTTCAGCATCCCCGAGATGATGTCGATGCGCACATGCTGGTTATGCAGCAGCGTGTACCCGGCGCAGAACAGGAACACCGCCGAGAACAGGTACCACTGGATCTCCAGCCAGGCGTTCGAGCTGCGGTTGAACGTGTAGCGCACCACCGCGTTGCCGGAACTGATAAGCACCGCCACCAGCACCAGCCAGTAACTGAGCTTTCCTACCCGCTCGTTGATAGCATCGATCAGGCGAGACAACGCAAGCAAAGCCTTCATTTCTCCTCCGTGAATTCGAAGCGCAGGCTCGGGTGGCCTGCTGCTGTAAGACACCCTCGGGCGATGCTGGCGTCCGGGCGGATTCTGTATGATTGGGCAGGTTCGGGCAAACAAGACTTTCTTTACTTGCACCCACCTGAATCGGCGGCCCCCGGCGCCCTTCGCCCGCCCCCGACTACTTCGGGCGACCCGCCCATCTGCGATACTCGGCCCGTCCCCCGATTCCCCGGCCTTTTCCCCGATGAAACCGTTCGACTTCGACTCCCCCACCGACCGCACAGGCACGCACAGCTCGCGCTGGGAAAAATACGCCGGGCGCGACGTGATCCCGCTATGGGTGGCCGACACGGACTTCCGCGCCGCCCCGGCCATCATCGACGCGCTGCGGCGGCGCGTGGAGCACGGCATCTTCGGCTATACCAGCCCGCCGCCCGAGCTGCGCGACCTCATCGTCGCGCGCATGGCCCGCCTGTACGGGTGGAAGGTTGCGCCCGAGTGGATCGTTTACGTGCCGGGTGTGGTTTCGGCCCTGTACATGGCCGCCAACCGGCTGACCCGCCCCGGCGAGCACCTGCTGTCGCCGGCCCCGGTGTATTACCACCTGTTCCGCGCGGCGCAGCACGCCCCGCGCGAGTGGACCGACGTGCCGGTCGTGCTTGAAGGGGGACGCTGGGTGTGGGACGAGGCCAAGCTCGCGGCGGCGGTGCGCCCGGAAACCCGCATGCTCATGCTGTGCAACCCGCACAACCCCGGGGGCACGGTCTTCACGCGCGAGGAGCTCGCGCGCCTGGGCGTATTCGCCACCAAGCACGACCTGGTCATCGTTTCCGACGAGATCCATTGCGACCTCCTGCTCGAGCCGGGACGGAGGCATGTGCCCATCGCCAGCCTGTCGGCGGAGATTTCCCGGCGCACGGTAACGCTCATGGCGCCTTCCAAGACGTTCAACATCGCCGGCATCGGCCTTGCCTACGCGATCATCGAGGACCGCGGCCTGCGCGACGCGTTTTCGTTCGACCTTAAGAAATCTGTCCATGACGCCTCGCTGGCAGGCTACGAGGCCGCGCTTGCGGCCTATCGCGACGGCGAACCCTGGCTCGCCGCCCAGCTCGACTACCTGCGCGCCAATCGCGACCTGGTGCAGTCAGTCGTGGACCGGCTGCCGGGTGTCGAGGCCGTGCACCTCGAGGCCACCTACCTCGCCTGGATCGACTGTTCGGGACTGGGCGTGGCCGACCCGCACGCGCTGTTCCTCGAGCACGGGCTGGGGCTTTCGCCCGGGGCCGACTTTGGCGCGCCGCAGTTCGTGCGGCTTAACTTCGGCACCCAGAGGAGCGTCCTGGTGCGCGCCATGGAACGCTTCGAGAAGGCGGTGCGCGCGGCGCGGCCGGCTTAAAGCCCCGGCCGGGTTATGCGGGCGCGTCGGGTCGGTCGGGCCGGTCCCGGCACATTCCTATGCGGGGCGGCAAAGCTTGCGCGCCTCGGCGAGGATGGCGTGCAGGTGGCCCTCGCGGATGCCCAGCTCACCCATGTGCGCCACCGTGTTGGCAAGGTAGTCCACGTTCTGCCCGCGTTTGCCGCATCCCTGCGCCACCATGCGGGCGGTGTGCTCCAGGCTCAGGCGCCCGGCGAACTGGCGGTGCCTCGCGTCGGCCACGAAAGCGATCGCGCTCATGTTGCGCTGCCCGTGCCTGACCTGCACGAAGCGCGGCTCGTACACCGCGTTGACCATTTCGCGCTGCCAAAGCACTTCCAGGGTCCGGTGGATGTCGGTCTTGTGCACCCGGAATGCCACGCCCCAGCACGAGCCCCCGGGGCACAGCCCCATGACGAGGCCGGGCTTTTCAGGGGTACCGCGATGGCGGTGCGAATAGATGCACAGCGACCGGTGGTAGCCATGCAGCTGCGTCTTGCGCTGCTCGACGTAGCGGAACTCGGGCGCCCACATGAGCGAGCCGTACCCGAAAACCCACAGGTCGCCGCGCGGGACGTGCGGCAGGACCAGGTCGAGTGATTTACGCAGCGCGGGTTCCAGCTGGACCATCACACCGATTATAGGGGCCGCGGAGGCACCACGACGGCGCCGAGGAGGGACCGCGCACTGCACTAGAATCGCCCTTTCGACTGGAATCCAAAAACAATGAGCCGCACCCGCCGCCCCCCCATCGTCGGCCGTTTCCTGCGCGAGGAAGTCGCGCTCGCTTCGCGCAACAGCGGCATGCCGCTCGAGGCACTGCGCTACGACGTCACGCCTGCCGGCCTGCACTACCTGCTGGTCCACTTCGACATTCCCCCGGCCGACCCCGGCTGGAGCCTCGCCATCGGCGGCAAGGTGGCGCGGCCGCGTACGTTGTCGGTCGTCGAGATCCGCGCCATGCCGGCCAAGACATTGCGCGTGACCCTCGAGTGCGCCGGCAACGGGCGCGGGCAGATGTCGCCACGCTACCCGTCGATGCCGTGGCTGGAGGAGGGGGTGTCCACCGCCGAATGGACCGGCACGCCGCTGGCGCCCCTGCTGGAGGCTGCTGGCATCGACAAGGCGGCGCGGGAAATCGTGTTTCGCGGCACCGACCGGGGCGTGGACCGGGGCATCGAACACGACTACGCGCGCAGCCTGCGCATCCCCGAAGCGATGCGCCCGGACGTGCTGGTGGTGCACAGCATGAACGGCCAGCCGTTGCTGCCGCAGCATGGCGCGCCGTTGCGGCTCATCGTGCCCGGCTGGTACGGCATGGCGAGCGTCAAGTGGCTCGCGCGCATCGAGGCAACCGACATTCCCTTCGACGGCGTCCAGCAGCTGGGCAGCTACCACTTCCGCTCCCAGGTCAGCGACGAGGGGGTTGCCTGCACGCACATCCGCGTCAATTCGCTGATGGCGCCGCCGGGCATCCCGGATTTCTTCACCCGCCGCCGCATCGTTTCCCCCGGCCCAGTGGCGCTGGCGGGTCGCGCGTGGTCCGGCGACGGCGCGCAGATCGTGCGTGTGGAAGTATCCGTCGATGGGCGGTGGCAGGAGGCGCGGCTGGGATCGACCGCGGGACCGTGGGCATGGCGCGCGTGGTCTTTCGACTGGCGGGCCGCGCCGGGCGAGCACGTGCTTGCGTGCCGGGCGACCGATGCGCGCGGCAATATCCAGCCCGACGAGCCGGTCCCCGACGTCTCCGGGTTCGGCAACAATGCCGCGCAGCGGGTCGAAGTCAGCGTCGATGCGCACGTCGGCTAAAATCGCTGCGCTCGAAACCCCGCGCGATTCCCCATTCCGCATATTGAACAGCGCCATGCGTCGCTGCGCAGCCGCGTAGCATTGGCATAAATCCATTGGGCAGGCAGATGAAAGCGAAAGCAAAAGCAAAAGCGAAATCAAAGGAACTGGACTGGCCGCTGGCCCTGCACCAGGTCCTCAAGGACACCGGTGTGCGCCAGGTCAGCTTTGTTCCCGATGCCGGCCACAAGCGCCTCATCGAACTGTGCCAGGCGGACAAGGCGATGCGCACCGTGGTGCTCACCACCGAAGAGGAAGGCCTGGGACTCGTGCTGGGCGCCTGGCTCGGGGCCGAAAAGAGCGCCGTGCTCATGCAGTCGAGCGGCGTGGGCAACATCATCAACACGCTGGGCACGATCAAGGAATGTCGCATCCCGCTGTTGATGTTCATCACCATGCGCGGCGACGAAGGCGAGTTCAATCCGTGGCAGGTGCCGATGGGGCAGGCCACGCAGGCCGTGCTCGAGGCGATGGGCGTGATCGTCAAGCGCATCTCCACCGCCAAAGAGGCCGGGTCCGTCGCCAGCGCGGCGGCCCGGCTTGCCTACAACAGTTATGCCGCCGTCGCGGTGCTGATCTCGCAGCGCCTGATCGGCATCAAGAGCTTCCAGGACCAGGCCAGCCGATGAAAACCATCCTCAAACGGCGTGACGTAGTCAACGCCCTCCTGGCCGAGCGCGGCGACCTGCTCGTCGTGACCGGACTTGGATCAACCGCGTGGGATGCCACCGCCGCAGGCGACCACGACCTCACTTTCCCGCTATGGGGCGCCATGGGCAGCGCGGCGATGATCGGCTTGGGGATCGCGCTTGCCAAGCCGCGCCGCCGGGTGCTCGTCATCACCGGCGACGGCGAAATGCTCATGGGCATCGGGTCGCTCGCCACCATCGGCGTGCAGAGGCCCGCCAATCTTTCGGTCATCGTCATCGACAACGAGCGCTATGGCGAAACCGGCATGCAGAAGACCCACACCGCAAGCGGCGTCGACCTCGCGATGATCGCCAAGGGCGCGTGCTTCGTGCAGTCTCGCCTCGTGGTCGACCGCAAGGGGGTCGCCGCCCTGCACAAGATGGTGCACGGCGAGGCCGGTCCCAACTTCGCGCAGGTCAAGGTGGTGGCCGAGAAAGAGCCCATCGCCCTGCCACCGCGCGAGGGCGCGCTGCTGAAGGCGCGCTTCCGGCGTGCCCTGAACGGCCCGGGCGCCGACGCCCAGTGACCCTGCCCGGGCGGCCTGCCGCCATGCAGTGCGGTGAGCCGGCATGAGTAACCTCCGCCCCGCCACCGGCGGCTGGGTCGGTCGGTCCCTCGCGCGCAAGGAGGACGCCCCGCTGCTCACCGGGCGCGGCCGCTTCATCGACGACCTTGAGCCCGTGGCGGGGCTGCGCCATGCGGCCATCCTGCGCTCGCCCCACCCGCATGCGCGCATCCGCTCGATCGACACCAGCGCCGCCGCCCGCCTGCCCGGGGTGATCGGTGTGGTCACCGGGGCGCAGATCGCGCAGGTGGCCGGCATCATCCCGAGCGTGGTGCGCTCCAAGATGCGCTTCCAGGTGTGCGCCACCACCAAGGCGCGCTATTCGGGCGAACCGGTGGCGGTCGTAGTGGCCGTGGACCGCTACGTCGCCGAGGATGCGCTCGAACTGATCGAAGTCGACTACGAGCCCCTGCCCGGGGTAGCGCACCTGGACGACGCGCTTGCCCCCGATGCGCCGCTCCTGTTCGAGGAGGCGGGCACCAACATCGCGCAGCAGCGCTCGTTCACTTATGGCGACCCCGACGGCGCCTTCGCGCGCGCCGAGCGCACGTTCAAGTTCGATTACCGTTTCCCGCGCTCGATCGCCACGCCGATGGAAACCTACGGCGTGATCGCGCAGTACGAGCCGCACCCGGATCGATTCACGATCTGGTCGAATTTCCAGGGCCCGTTCGTGCTGCAGCCGCTCATGGCGGGCGCGCTTGGCGTCGCGGGCAATCGCCTGCGCATCATCACCCCGCCAAATTCCGGCGGCAGTTTCGGCATCAAGCAGGCGGTGTATGCCTACATGGTGCTCATGGCCGCGGTGTCGCGCCTCGTGGGCGTGCCGGTAAAGTGGACCGAGGACCGCCTCGAGCACCTGAGCGCTTCCTCGAGCGCCACCGACCGCACCGGCACGGTGGAGGCGGCCTTCACCAACGCGGGCGAACTGCTCGGCCTGCGCTACCGCAACGTGGTCAACCTCGGCGCCTACATCCGCGCCCCCGAGCCCGCCTCGGTGTACCGCATGCATTCCACCTCTTCGGGTGCCTATCGCGTGCGCCACCTCGCCATCGACAACACGCTGGTGGTGACCAACCGCATGCCCGCCGGGCTCAACCGCGGCTATGGCGGGCCGCAGTTCTATTTCGCGCTGGAACGGGTCATGGAGATCGCCGCGCGGGGCCTCGACATTGACGTGGCCGAGCTGCGCCGGCGCAACGTGGTGCGCAAGGACGAATTCCCGTACGACTCGCCCGCCGGCTCGCAGCTCGATTCGGGCGACTACGAAAAGTGCATCGACGAGATGCAGCGCCTGGCCGACTACCCGGCGCTGCTCGCGCGGCGGGAAGCCGCGCGCAAGGCCGGCAAGCTCTTCGGCATCGGAATCGCGCTGGGCGTGGAGCCCTCTGGCTCGAACATGGCCTACGTGGGCCTCGCGCAGACCGCCGAGCAGCGTAGCAAGGCCGAGCCCAAGTCCGGCGCCAACGCTGCGGTCACGATCTCGATCGACCCCAGCGGCGGCATCACGGTGCAGCTCGACAGCACGCCCAACGGCCAGGGGCACGCCACCGTCGCGGCGCAGATCGTCGCGCAAACGCTGGGCGTCAATCCCGATGACGTGGATGTGCTCACCGAGGCCGACACGCGCAGCATCGCGTGGAGCATTGCCTCGGGCAACTATTCCAACCGCTTCGCCTCGGCCGTGACCAGCGCGGTGCTCGGCTGCGCGCAGCGCGTGGCGCTCAAGCTGCGCCAGATGGCGGCTGCCGATTTCGGCGTGGACGCTCAAGAAGTCGAACTGGCCGACGGCGCGGCGCGCCTCGTCACCGACCCTCAGCGCGCGATCGGCGTGGGCCGGCTCGCGGCGCGCGCGCACTGGAACCCCGCCGGCATGCCGGGCGCCGTCAGCGCGGGAATGACCGAGACTTTCGTGCTGGACGCCCCCACGCTCACCAGCCCGGGTGACGACGACCGCATCGCCTCTGCGATGACCTACGGCTTTGTGGCCGACCTCGCCGCAGTGGAGATCGACAAGTCGACTGGCAGGATCGAGATCGTCAAGTACGTTTCGGTGCACGACGTCGGCACGATGCTCAACCCGATGATCGTCGAAGGGCAGATCAACGGTGGCTTCGCGCATGGCCTGGGTGCGGCGCTGTACGAAGAACTGGTCCACGACCGCGCGGGCAACTTCGTCTCCGGCACCTTCGCCGAATACTTGTGCCCGACCGCGCCCGAGATGCCGCACGTCGACATCGGCCATGTGTCCACGCCGACACCGGTCAACGCCACCGGCGCCAAGGGCATGGGCGACGGGAGCTCGATGCTCGCGCCCGCGGCCCTCGCCAACGCGGCGGCCGATGCGCTGGGCCGTGAAGACATCGAGCTGCCGCTGTCGCTCAATCGCCTGTGGGAGCTGGCTAACGCGCTGCCCGTGACCGCGAGCGGCACCTACCCGAGCACGCCGCGCAAAGCCGCCGGTGTGGACCTGCCGGGGTCGCTGCAGGGCGAAGGCTCGACCGTCCTTTCCGCGCCGCCGGCCGAAGTGTGGCGGCGGCTGCTCGATCCCGAAGTGCTCGGCGCGGTCATTCCCGGCTGCCGCAAGATGGAGCGTACCGGTGCCGATGCTTTCCGCGCCGAAGTGGCGATCGGCGTGGCCGGCATCCGCGGCGTGTACGAAGCCACCATCCGCATCCCCGAACAGCACGCGCCGCATGCGATGCGCATGGAGTTCCGCGCGCAAGGGCGTCTGGGCAACGGGCGCGGCAGCGCGCTCGTTGATCTCGCGCCCGAAGGCGAAGGCACGAAGCTCACCTACCGCTATGGCGCCGACGTCGGCGGCACGGTGGCTGCAGTCGGTGCGCGCATGCTCGGTTCGGTCACCGGTGTGCTCATCGCGCAGTTCTTCAAGTCTTTCGAGCAGTACGGAGCCGAGGGCGCGGCGCGGCCGGGCCTGTGGGGCCGCGTGAGCGGCTGGCTCGGCGGGGGCAAGCCATGAAACCGGTCGCGTTCGAATACTGCCGCCCCGATACCATCGCCGAAGCACTGGCCCTGCTCGAGGAGTTCGGCGCCGACGCGAGCATCCTCGCCGGCGGCATGTCGCTCGGGGCGATGCTCAACATGCGCCTCGTCCGGCCCACTGCGGTCGTCGACATCAAGCGCATCGCCGGGCTCGACGCGGTGTCGGTCAACGGCGAAGTGCGCACCGGCGCCGTGCTCAGGCAATCCGCAGCGCTGGCCGACCGCCGCCTCATGCAGGCCGTGCCGCTGCTGGCGCTCGCGCTGCCCAATGTTGGACACTTCCAGACGCGCAATCGCGGCACGCTCGGCGGCTCGGTGGCCCACGCCGATCCGAGTTCGGAAATCCCGCTCGCGCTGGTCACGCTCGGCGGCGCCGTGGAACTGCAGTCGAAACGCGGCACGCGCCGGGTGCCGGCGCGCGAATTCTTCCTCGACATCCTCACCACGCTGCGCGAGCCGGGCGAATTGCTGACCGCGTTGCTTTGGCCCGCGGCGCGCCCCGGCGCGGGCTACGCCTTCGCCGAGATAGCGCAACGCCACGGCGACTTCGCCATCGTGGCCTGCGCCGCCGAGGTGGTCGCCCAGGCCGATGGCACGCTCGCGCATCTCGCCCTCGGCCTGGGCGGGGTGGAGAGCCGACCGATCCTTTGCGACACCGCGCAGTTCCTGGGCCGGCGATGCGACGCGTCGCTTGCCGGCGAGATCGCCGACGCCGCTGCAGCGGCGGTCAAACCCATGAGCGACTTCAAGGCCACCGCCGACTATCGCCGCGCGCTCATCCGCGCGCTCGGCCGGCAGGTGCTCGCAGAGGCTTTCGCCAAGTCTGCAGCACCAACGCGCGAGACGTCCCAATGATCCGCCTCAAGCCGGGCAGCCGCCACACGGTCAGCCTCACGGTCAACGGCAAGTCCGCCTCGGGGGCCGCCGAGCCGCGCACGCTGCTTACCGACTTCATTCGCCACGAGCTCAAGCTGTTCGGTACCCACGTGGGCTGCGAGCACGGCGTGTGCGGCGCGTGCACCGTCATCGTCGACGGCCGTGCGGTGCGCAGTTGCACCCAGCTCGCGGTCGAGTGCGAGGGCGCTGCCATCGCCACGGTGGAAGGCTTGGCGCCCGACGGCGTGCTCAACGCGCTGCAACTCGCCTTCAAGCGCCACCATGCGCTGCAGTGCGGTTTCTGCACCGCCGGGATCCTCATGTCGGCCACCCAGTTCCTGGCCGATAATCCCGCTCCGTCCGAAGATGCCGTGAAGGACATGCTCTCGGGCCATATCTGCCGCTGTACCGGCTATTACCCCATTGTTGCGGCCATCCTGGATGCCGCAGGCGAAATGCGCGCTGCTTCTTCGGGAGCCGGCCCCGCAAGCACCGAATCCCCCATCCCCAAGGAGAAACCATGACCAAGTACGCCAAGGAACGCGGCGAGCTGCTCGGCGAGCTCGACGGCATGCGCCTCGACATCGACGCCGCCAAACGCGTCGCCACGCTCACCCTCGACCGGGCGCCGCTCAACATCGTCTCGTACAAGGCGCGTTCACAGATCGGTGCCCTGTTCGAGGAGCTCGGCCGCGACCCGGAGGTCGGCGTGGTCGTGGTGCGCGGTGCCAACGGCGTGTACACCTCGGGCGGCGACGTGCGCGGCTTCTTCAAGGTGCCGCGCGACGGCATGTCGCACCTGGCCTGGAACATCGGCGCCCCCGAGCGCTGCCCCAAGCCGGTGATCTGCGCGATGGAAAAGTATGCCTTCGGCGTGGGCTGGGAGTTGGCGCTGGCGTGCGACTTCCGCATCGCGACCAAGGACACGCTGGTGGCCCTGCCCGAGATCACCATTGGCCAGATGCCGGGTTCAGGCGGCAGCCAGCGCGTGCTGCGCATGGTGGGCATGACGCGCGCCAAGGACATGGTGATGATGGGCCGGCGCCTGCAGGCGACCGAAGCGCACCAGTGGGGCCTCATCACCGAAGTGGTCGAGGACACCGCGGCGCTCGACAAGGCGATCGCCAGCTATTGCGCCAAGCTCAATGCACTTTCTCCGCTGGCGTTGTCGTCGCTCAAGCGCGTGCTCAACCAGGGCGAGGACTGCAGCCTGGAGGCGAGCTTCGACCTCGAGGGCCATGCCTACGAAAAGCTGCGCGACTCGCACGATTACAAGGAGGGCGCCGAGGCGTTCTTCGAGAAGCGCAAACCCAAGTACACCGGCAACTGACCAAGGCATCACGGCGCGGAGGAAAGCCATGCTCGATCTGGGACGCACTTTCCTGCAGAGCGTAGAGCGCAGGCCGGGCAGGCTTGCGCTGGTCGACGGCGAGGTCAGGCTGACGTACGCCGAATGGTACGGGCGCATTTGCCGCGTGGCGGGCGCGCTTTCGGCGCTGGGCCTTGCGCGCGGCGACCACCTTGTCGTCGTGCTGCAGAACCGTTGGGAGATGGCGACGCTGCACTGGGCGTGCCAATGCCTTGGCGTGATCGTGACGCCGGTCAACTGGCGCGCCAAGGGCGACGAACTCGAATACTGCGTGAGCGACGCCGAGGCGCGCGCCGTCGTGTTCGAGGCGATCAGCGCGGAGGCCGTGCGCGAATCGCCCGCCTGCGGGGCGATCCCGCGCATCGCCGTCGGCGCGGTGGACGGAGGCACGCACGCATTTGCGCAGATGCTCGAGGCCGCGCCGCTCGACCCGCCTTTCCGCGCGAGCGCCGACGACGTCTCCCTCATGCTGTACACCTCCGGCACCACCGGCAAACCCAAGGGCGTGCCGCGCCGCCACCGCGCCGAGCGCGCGGCCGCAATAGCGCAGGTGGCCCAGTACAGCTATGCGGTGGGCGAGGTGACCCTCGGCGTCATGCCGATGTACCACACCATGGGCGTGCGTTCGCTGCTGTCGATGGCCATCGTCGATGGCACGCTGGTGTGCCTGCCGCGGTTCGAGCCGGGCGATACGCTGCGCCTCATCGAAACCGAAAAGGTCACCAACCTGTTCCTCGTGCCCACGCTGTACCACGACCTGCTCGCGCACCCGCAGTTCGGCCGGACGAACATCGCTTCGGTGACCAAGATCGGCTTCGCCGGCGCACCCATGAACGATTCGCTCCTGCAGCGGCTCGCCGCCGCCTTCAAGCCCGAGTCCTTCGTCAACCATTACGGCTCGTCGGAGATCTACACCTTCACCATCGACCAGCACGCGCCGGCCAAGCCGGGCAGCGCCGGGCGCGCCGGCTTCAATGCCCGCGTGCGGGTGGTCAAGCTCGACGCGGGCGAGGCCCGCAGCAGCCCCGACACCCTTGCCGCCGTGGGCGAAGAGGGGCAGATCATTGCCGACCTCGCCGGCGAGGAGGCCTTCGAGGGCTACTGGAAGCGGCCCGACGCCGATGCCAAGGCGCTGCGCGACGGCTGGTATTTCACCGGCGACACCGGCTGCATCGACGCCGACGGCGACCTGTTCGTGACCGGCCGCGTGGACGACATGATTATCTCGGGCGGCGAGAACATCTCGCCGGTCGACATCGAGTCGGTGCTGTCGCTGCATCCCGGGGTGGACGAAGTCGCGGTGGCCGGCCTGCCCGACGAGCGCTGGGGCCAGAAGGTGGTGGCCTTCGTGAAAAGCCGCGGAGCGCTGGACGCGGCCTCGCTGGATGTCCACTGCCGGGCGTCGAGCCTGCCCAACTACAAGCGCCCGCGCGAATACGTGTTCGTGCTGGCGGTGCCGAAGTCGCCGGTGGGCAAGGTCCTGCGCCGCAAGCTCGTGGCGGGCGAGTACGAAAAAGCCTGAGCGGGACCTGTCAACCGGCGCAGATTGGGTGCGTTACTGGTCGTGGATCCGTTTCGGACCACCCTACATGTCTCCAGGAGCACATCAATGACCAAGCAGAAACTCATCATCGCCCTGATCGCCTCGGCTTTCAGCGCTTCCGTGTTCGCCCAGGCCACCCCGGCGACGCCGGCTACCCCGGCGACGCCGGCCACGCCGATGGCGCAAGCCAAGCCGGCCGACATGAAGCCCGCCGAAGCCGCCAAGCCGATGAAGGCCAAGAAGGCGAAGGCGAAGGGCAAGAAGAAGGCGGTCAAGAAGCCCGCCTAAGCGCGAAACAAGCGCGGTCCGCACGATTCAGGTGCGGCCAAGGCCCGCCGGCGGTATCGGCGGGCCTTTTGTATTCGCGCCCGCCGGCGGTTTAGGCGCTCGTTTGCCGTTTTGAAAAATTTCCATCTTGTTTGCACCGCCGTCCGGGAGTAGATTGGACGCGTTCCCGCCGCCCACCCTGAGCGCCTTTCCCCCCCAATGTTCATCCTCGCCCGCCTGACGTCCCGCAGTTCGCGCTCGCTCGCGGACATGACGGCGGCCGCCGCGGGCCGGGGCACATCGCGAAGCGCTCGGCCGATCCGGCTTGGCGAAGGAGCGGGCCTACCCACCCGCCTGGCCCGATCTCCCCGATCGCGCCCCCCGTTTTTGTGCCGGTCCGCATCCCGCAGACCCGCCCCGCACCCGATCCCCACCCATTCAATGTTCCGCCGGCATCCGCCGGCCGGGACTCATTTCGCCTGAAGGAGGCACTCATGGACCGCAGAACATTCATCCAGTCGGGCATCGCCCTGCCCGCCGCCGCCGCACTGCCCTGGAACAACGCGCTTGCCGCGCCCGAGGCGCCGTGGCGCACGTTCGAAATCACTACCCGCGTACAGATCCTCAAGCCGCAGGGCGTGTCGCGCGCCTGGCTGCCGCTGCCGATGATGGACGACAGCAACTGGCACCGCAGCGGCGGCAACGAGACCTCCGGCAACGCGGCGCGCACGCAGCAGTACCGCGACGGCAAGTACGGCGCCGGCATGGTGTACGCCGAGTGGGGCCCCGACCAGCCCGCACCGGTGCTGGTGCTCACCAGCCGGTTCGCTACCCGCGATCGCTTCGAGGAGCTCGGCAAGCCGCTTACGGGCGAGCGGCTGTCGGCCGCCGATGTCGCCTTCTATACGGCGCCCACCGACCTCATGCCCACCGATGGCATCGTGCGCGACACCGCGCTCGAGGCCACCAAAGGCGCCAAGGGTGATGTCGAAAAAGCGCGCGCGCTGTACGAGTGGATCGTCGACAACACCTTCCGCGACGCCAAGACGCGCGGCTGCGGCGTGGGCGACATCAAGAGCCTGCTCGAATCGGGCAACCTCGGTGGCAAGTGCGCCGACCTCAATGCCCTGTATGTCGGCATGGCGCGCTCGGTAGGCGTCCCGGCGCGCGACGTCTACGGCGTGCGTGTGGTGCCCTCCCAGTTCGGCTACAAGAGCCTGGGCGCGGGATCGGAAATCATCACCAAGGCGCAGCATTGCCGCGCCGAATTCTTCGCCCAGAGGCGTGGCTGGATCGCGGTCGACCCGGCCGACGTACGCAAGGTGGTGCTCGAAGAACCGCCCGGCAACCTCGCCGCCAACGACCCCAAGGTCCTGCGCATGAGGAAACAATTGTTCGGCTCGTGGGAGATGAACTGGCTCGCCTTCAACAATGCGCACGACATCACGCTGCCCAATTCGGGCGGGCGCAAGATTGCGTTCCTCATGTATCCGCAGGCCGAGACGGCCGGCGCGGCGCTCGACAGCCTCGACCCCGACGCTTTCAAGTACGAAATCAAGGCGCGCGAAATCAAGGCATGACCCGCCGCCCCGCAGCCGCCGCGATCGCCGCGGCGGCTTTTTTATTGCCGTTGCTGTTCCTGTCGCCGGCCGGCCCGGCGCCGCTGCTTGCGGCCGAACTCAAACCCTGGGCCGGGCCCACGCCGGCCCTCAACCTCAAGGATGCCGCCGGCACCCTGCATGGTCTCGAGGCTTTCCGCGGCAAAGTGGTGGTGGTGAATTTCTGGGCCACGTGGTGCGAGCCCTGCCGCGAGGAGATGCCTTCGCTCAACCGGCTGAAGAAGTCGCTCGAGGGCGAGCCGGTGGCGATGTTCGCGGTCAACATGGGCGAGGGTGAGGGCCGGGTGGCCGAGTTCCTGAAGAAGGTGCCGGTGGATTTTCCCGTGCTGCTCGACCGCGACTCGCAGGTGACGCGCGCATGGAAGGTGACCCTCATTCCCACCACCTTCATCATCGGTACCGATGGGCGCATTCGCTATGGCTATGCCGGTGAGCGCGACTGGTCCGATGAAACCGTTCGCGCACGCATCCTCGCGCTCGCGAAGGAGCGTGCCGGGCGATAATACGGGTGCTGTCCTCCGCAATCACCCGATTCCCCGCATGGCCTGTTTTCCCCGCCTGGTTCCCGGCCGAGCCTTTCTCACGCGGCTGCTGTTCGTGCCCGCGCTTCTCGCGCTGCCCGCGCCTGCGCAGGCGCAAGTTGACGGCGGCGTGACCCCGCCTTTCGTCACCACCCCGGCCGAGGTCGTCGATCGCATGCTCGCGCTGGCCGCGACTTCTGCGGCCGATTACGTCGTCGACCTGGGCTCGGGCGACGGCCGCATCGTCATCGCCGCGGCGAAAAAATTCGGCGCTCGCGGCCTGGGGCTCGAGATCGACCCCAAGCTGGTCGAGCAAAGCCGCGAGAGTGCCCGCGCCGCCGGGGTCGAAGCGCGCACCGAATTCCGCGTGCAGGACGTGCTGCGCGCCGACTACTCGCAGGCCACCGTGGTCACCGTGTACCTGCTCCCGTGGCTCATGGCGCAGCTCGCGCCGATGTTCCTCGACGGTCTGCGGCCGGGAGCGAAGATCGTTACCCACGCTTTCGTGTTCCCGAGCTGGAAGCCTGATCGCATCGAGAAGGTTAAGCTCGCCATGCCGCACCCGTCGCAGGGCGACGAGAGCACCATCTTCCTGTGGGTCGTGCCGGCCAATGCGCGCGGCACGTGGCGCGCAGCCTCCCCGCAGGGCGTGTGGCAGGTGCGCGTCGAGCAGAACTTCCAGCAGGTCGACGTTCACGCCGCCGTCGACGGCGCGCCGATCAATGTCGCCAGCGCCACGCTCGAGGGCGACCGGCTCAGTTTTGCCGGCACCCTCAAAGGCGCGCCGTTCGCCTTCCGCGGCCGGGTCGAGGCCGCGCGCATCGCAGGCGAAGCCCGGCTCGGCGCCGAAGCGCCATTCACCCCACTCGTATTTGCCAAATGAAGGTCACCCGATGAAAGTAGCCGACGTAATCGCCGCCACCCTCAAGGCCTACGGGGCCCGCTGGGCCTTCGGCATCCCCGGAAACGACGTGCTCGAAACCGTGCGCGCCTGCGAAGAGGCCGGCATCGGTTTCGTGCTCGGCAAGAGCGAGCCCTCGTGCGCGTTCATGGCCGACGCGGTGTACCAGCTCACCGGCAAGCCGGCGGTGCTGATCCCCGCCCTCGGGCCGGGCATTTCCAATGCGATGTCTGGCATCGCCGGCGCAATGCAGGAGCGCTCGGCGCTGGCGGTGCTGTGCGGCGAGATGGCCTCCAAACAGATGGGTATCTACAACCACCAGGTGTTCGACCACGTCGCGCTGGCGCGGCCGGTCACCAAGTACGCCGAGAACCTCAACCCGAAGCGCGCCGGCCAGCAGGTGGCTAAGGCGCTCGACATTGCGCTCGCCTATCCGGCCGGGCCGGTGTTCCTCAACGTGCCGGCCGACTACAACCGCGAGGAAGCCACCGCCGAAGAGCCCAAGGTCCCCGCACAGCACGCAGCCACGCAACTCGCCGCCGAATCCGTTGATCGACTGCGCGCCGTGCTCGCCAAGGCCAGCCGGCCGGTGGTGCTGTGCGGCCGCGGCGCGCTGCTGGGGGATGCACCCGCGGCGTTTCGCAAATTCGTCGAGGCGTGGAATCTGCCGTTCTTCGCCACCTACAAGGCCAAGGGCATCGTCGAGGAGAGTCATGCGCTGTGCCTGGGCAGCGTGGGCCTCTCGCCGGTGGTGGACACCGAGAACCTCGCGCTCATCAAGGAAGCCGACTGCGTGGTGCTGGTCGGGTTCGACCCGATCGAGCTGCGCGACGCGTGGCTCGACGCCTGGCCGCTGGCGCAGCGCGTGATCAGCATCGACTGGGCCGCGCTCAACCACCGCATCTTCCCGGTGGGCGAGGAGGCGCTCGGCGATGTCGGCACCATCCTCGCGCAACTCTTGCCGGCCAAGCCCGCGGCGGCGATCAACGGCGCGTGGTCCGCCGAGCGTTTCGCAAGCCTGCGCAAGAAAGTCGCGCACATCGTGCGGCCGCGCACGCCGGCCAAGGGCATCAGCCCCGCGGCCCTGTTCCATGCAGTCAGCGCACAGGTCAAGCCCGACTGGATCATGACCGTCGACGTGGGCGCGCATCGCATCCTCGCCAACCACGTGCTCCAGTGCCAGGTGCCGGGCCAGCTCATGCAGTCGAACGGTTTGGGTTGCATGGGGTACGCCGTGCCAGCCGCGATCGCGGCGCAACTCGTGCATCCCGAGCGCCCGGTGGTCGCCATGCTGGGTGACGGCTGCATGCTCATGACGCAGGGCGAGCTTGCGCTGGCCGCCGAGCGCGACCTCCCGCTGGTGGTGGTGGTGCTCAACGACGCGGCGCTGGCGCTGATCAAGCTCAAGCAATCGAAGATGAACATGTCGCCGCGCGCCACTGATTTCCGCTCGCCCGATTTCGCCAGGATCGCTGAAGGCTTCGGCGCCAAGGGCGTGCGCGTGGACACCATCGAGGCTTTCGGGCGCGAGTTCGCCGCAGCCGTCGCCTCGCGCCGCTTCACCGTCATCGACGCGCAGGTGGACCCGTCGGAATACTGGGAACAGATGTAATGCGGAGTGCGATGGCACAGCGCGTGGAGGTGCGAACTGCACTGCGGTCCGCGCCGTTCGCTGCACTCTTCGCCGCGCTGTGCGCCCTGCTGCCCGGCACGGCAACCGCGCTGCCGGCCGGCGATCATGCGATCACGTTTCGTAGCGGCCTCGACACACGCGCCTACATCCTGCATGTGCCGGCCAAGCTGGCGCCCACTCCCGCGCTGGTGCTCAACTTCCACGGCGGGGGCGGCAATGCGCCGGGGCAACAGAAATATTCGCGCATGGACTCGCTGGCCGACCGCGAGGGATTCGTCGTCGCCTACCCGGAAGGGACCGGCCCGTTCGAGGGCAAGCTGCAGACCTGGAATGCGGGCGGCTGCTGCGGCAGCGCCGTGCGCGACAACGTGGACGACGTTGGTTTCGTGCGGCGGCTGCTCGACGACATCGCGCGCCGGCAACCCTACGATGCGACCCGCGTGTATGCAACCGGCCTGTCCAACGGCGCGATGATGGCCTACCGGCTGGCGGCGGAACTGTCCGATCGCATCGCCGCCATCGCGGCGGTGGCGGGGGCGGTTGCGGTCGAACACTACCCGACAGCGCGCGCCGTGCCGGTGATGCACATCCACAGCACAGACGACCCGCGCGCGCCGTTTTCCGGCGGCCTCGGCCCGCCTTTCCCGATGACCAACACGCGCGTCAACCATATGTCCGTCGATGTCGCGCTTGCCGACTGGGCCAAGGCCAACGGCTGCGGCACGCCGATGGAGCAACGCGAGACGAAGAAGAACGCGCAGGGGCACACCGCCACGCTGTTCGCCTACCCGGGTTGCCGCGCGGAAGTGCTGCTGTGGAAGCTCAGCGGCGCGGGCCATGTGTGGCCCGGCGGCGAGCCGGACTATTTTCCGAAGCTGCTCGGCCCGGGCACCGACGTCATCGATGCGAATGTGGAGATGTGGCGCTTCTTTATGCGCCACCGCCTGCCGCAGCGCTAGGCCGGAACGTGCGCGCGTTCACCCCTCGCGCGGCGGCCACTCGGGACGGTGGTACCCCAGCGGCACCGGCGGCCGCGCCCAGTACGGCGGCGTCTCGGACATGTGAACGGCCGGCTTCAAGTGGCGGATTTTTCCGTCGGGCGCATCGACGGTGGTGGATAGCTTCGCGATCTCGTCGACCGGAAACTCCTCCGGCACGCCTGCAATGGCCGCCGGTTCGAGCAGGCCGCGCTCGACAATCCACTGCCCGGTGCGCGCGAGCGACACGCGCACCTGCCAGCTTCCGCCTTCGACCGCGCGCCGCGCGAGCGCAAGCATCGTGCCGAACGCCATGAGGTGGCCGCTCACGTAATCGATTGCCGACACCGGCAGGTAGCGCGGTGCATCCGGGCCGCCGCATTCGTGCGCGATGCCGCTCACGCACTGCGCAATGGTGTCGAAGCCGCGCCGGTAGCGCCACGGGCCCGCCGTGCCCCATGCGCTCAACATCGCGCACACGATGCCCGGGCGCAGCGACGCCAGCGCTTCGGGCGAGAACCCGCGCGCGGCCAGCGATCCGGGCCGGTACGACTGCGAAAACACATCCGCCTTGCGCAAAAGCGCGCGCAGCGTGTCGGCGCTGTGCGCGGTGCGCAGGTCGAGGTGGGTGGCGAGCTTGCCCAATCCCGTGTCGAGGTCGACCTGCCCCGAGTCGGGCAGGTGGGCTGCAGTCACCTTGAGCACGTCCGCGCCATGCCCGGCCAGCACGCGCGCCGCCGTGGGGCCGGCCAGCACGCGGGTGAGGTCGAGCACGCGCACGCCGCTCAAAGGTCGCGTGCCCGGCCGCATTGCTCCAGGAAGCGGCTCGGGCGGGGCATCGCCGATGCGAATGATCTCGAGCAGCGGCTGGCCGGCCACCGCGGAGGACTGCGGGTGTGCGGCCCATTCCGCACTCGTGCGCACCAGGCCCGCGCAGCCGCCGGCCGCGTGGATCGCGTCTTCCAGCGCTTGGCCTTCCCACGCGGCCGACATCTTCATCGCCGCCTGGCGGTCGGCGGGCGCACCCAGCACCTTGAGCGCGGCTTCGCGATGGTTGTCGAAGTTGGTATGGATGCTCACCCAGCGCCCGTCGCGCGCAGGGTACATGCCGGAGAAGGTGTCCCACAGGGGCGGCGGCGGCTTGCCGTTCACGAGCAGGTAGCGCGAGCTGCGCAGCGATGCGACGGCGGCGCGTACGTCGACCGAAATCTGCTGCGCGGCGCCGCCACGCAATTGCCACAGTGCGTCGGCCGCAAGGCCCGTGGCCGCGAGCGAGGCCGCGCCCGCCGCGCCGATCCGGTAACGCACCGGCAGCACGGGATCGTCGCCGGTGATGCGCACCTGGCCCGGGCGCAGGACAGGCAGGAAGAACTGCGGACCGGAGAGGGCCACCAGTTCCGCGAGGGCGGCGTCGGCTGCTGCGAGGGGCATAGGCGCTGGTTTTCGCACAGAATGCGGGTTGCACGCAAGGAGGAGGCCTGCATGCTCGAGTTCGAATACCTGTGCGATCTCAAGGTCGACGTGGGAGAGATCGTCACCATGGGGCCCGGGCCACTGGGCGAGCGCCGCATCGTCGCCATCCTCGGCGGAACGTTCGAAGGCCCGCAGATGCGCGGCACCGTACTGCCCGGCGGTAACGACTGGCAGGTGGTGCGCGCCGACGGTGTTCTCGACGTGGATGCGCGTTACGCGCTGCGCGATTTGGCAACATATTGGCAGGAAAGCTAATAAACACGCGGGCATGGCCAAAATATTGGCAGTATTTAACCGGAGGAAGACGATGCGCAAAGGAATGATTTCCAGGATCGCGGCGGCGATCGCCGGGGTGGCGGGCCTCATTACTGCGGCAAGCGTGCACGCGCAGGACCCGGCGGCGAGCTGGCCCAACAAGACCGTGCGGTTGATCATTCCTTTCTCGCCCGGCGGCAGCACCGACTTTCAGGGCCGCATCCTGTGCGACCAGTTGAGCCGCATCTTCGGCCAGTCGTTCGTGATCGACCACAAGCCCGGCGCGGGCAGCAACATCGGCGTGGCCGAGCTCGCGCGCAGCGCACCCGACGGCTATACGCTGGGGTGGATCACCGTGGCCTCGCACGCGATCAATCCTTCGCTGTACGCCAAGCTGCCGTTCGACCACATCAAGGATTTCGCGCCGGTGTCGATGGTCGGCACCTTCCCCAACCTGCTGGTGGTCAACAACAGCCTGCCGGTGAAGACCATCCCCGATCTCATCGCGCTGTTGAAGAAGGAGCCGGGCAAATACGCGTTCGCCTCGTCGGGGCAGGGCACTTCGCTGCACCTGTCGGGCGAGATGTTCAAGGTCATGACCGGAACGAGCATGCTGCACATCCCGTACAAGGGCGGCGGCCCGGCGTTGACCGACGTGATCGGCGGCGTGGTGCAGATGACCTTCGGCAACATGCCCACGGTGCTGGCGCAGGCCAAGGGCGGCAAGGTGCGCGCGGTGGCCGTAACCTCGGCCGAGCGCTGGTTCACCGCGCCGGAAATCCCCACCGTGGCCGAGACTGTGCCGGGCTTCGTCGCCATGTCGTGGCACGGCGTGGCTTTCCCCGCCGGCACGCCGCCGGCGATCATCGACAAGCTCTCCGCCGCCATGCAGCGCGCCCTCGCCACGCAGGAGATGAAAGATCGCCTCGCCAGCGGCGGGTCGCTCGCCACCTACATGACCCCGCATCAGTTCGCCGCCTACATCAAGGAAGACACCGACCGCTGGGCCCCCATCGTCAAAGCCTCCGGCGCCCGCGTCGAATAAGTCGGGTCAGCGGCCACTTGATGCGTGATGCGTGATGCGATACCATCTGGGGATGCGCACCACCCTCGACATCGAAGACGATGTGCTCTTCGCCGCAAAATCGCTGGCTCGGCGAGAGAAAAAGACCGCGGGACAAGTCATTTCCGAATTGGCTCGTAAAGGGTTAGCCGGTTCACCTGTAACCCAGGAGCCGAAAGCCGTCTACGGATTCAAGCCCTTTCCAAAGGAAGGTCGCATCGTCAGCAACGAGCTGATTAACAAGCTGCGCGAAGACGGCGAGTATTAGGTGCCCATCCAGTGAGGGCGCTGCTCGATGTCAATGTCCTGATCGCCCTGCTCGACCAAGCGCATCCACATCACCAAACCGCGCTTGCCTGGCTCACAGCGAACGTCAAGCAAGGATGGGCTTCCTGCCCGATCACCCAGAACGGCTGCATCCGCATCATGTCCCAGGCCTCCTATCCGGGGGCTCGCCCGGTCGCGCAAGTGAGCGAAAGGCTGCGCGCTGCGACGGATCACTCGGCCCATGAGTTCTGGCCAGATGATGTTTCGATATTGGGACGTGAGGTGGTCGACGCAACGCGTGTGCATGGCGCGCGGCAGATTACCGACACCTATCTTCTAGCCTTGGCGGTTCGGCATGGAGGGCGCTTGGTTACATTCGACGCCGGCATAGCGCTTTCGGCGGTCAACGGCGCGCTGCCCAAGCATCTGGTGACGCTCGACTGACCCGACTTTCTGTCACCCGCCCAGGTTCGCCGGCGAGGCCTTGAGTTCGCCGCGCTCGACCTTGGTGACGATCTCCGTGAGCTTCGCGTGGCTCGGCGCTGGCACGCCGACTTCCGCACCTTTGGCCGCGATGTAGCCGTTCATGGCGTCGATCTCGGTGCGCCGGCCCTTGAGCATGTCTTGCGCCATCGATGGGCGCTGGATGTTTGCGCGCGGGTTGTTGGCTTCCTTGGGGATCAGCGCGGCGTCGACTTCGCGCAGCGCCTCGGCATTGCCCTCGGCCGCGAGCGCCAGCCTCTCCGGGTCCATGCCCTTGATCTTCTCGAGCTGAAACCCCAGAGCCTGCCCGACGCGGATCGCCTCGCCCGCGAGCTTGATCTGGAACCTGCGGATGACATCGTTCCGCCCACAGTCCCCGGTCGTGAGCCCCGTGGCAGCCGTGACGCCGTTGCCCATGCCGTTCTGCACCAGCTTGGTCCAGCGCTCGCCCCACAGGTTGGCCGTGCCCTTGGAGCTGTCGATGCCGCGAAACCACCCCACCAGTTCCTCCACGCGCTCGGTCATGCGCCCATGCGGCTCGCCGACGCGGAACACGGTGTGCTTGTCGCCGCCCTTGGGCATCGTGCGGCGGATGCGGCCCGGCTCGTACAGGTCGACCGAGATCAGCGACGCGACCACGCCCACCGTGCGCCCCCATCCGACAACGCCGGCGATGGTCTCCTCGTTCAAGCAGTTCTGCAGCGACACCACATACCCCTGCGCGGAAAGGTACGGCTTGATCAGCGCCGTGGCCCACGCCGTGTCGTACGACTTCATCGAGACGAAAGCGATGTCCACCGGTGTCTTGGCGAGCGACTGCACCTCGGTCAGGTGCAGCGTCTTGGCCTTGGTGACGGTGAAGCGCTCCTCCGGCGTAAGGCCGTCGAGCTCGAGTCCGCGCTTGCGGATCGTCTCGATGTGCTCCGGCCATGGGTCGATCAGCGTTACGTCGTGCCCCATCTGCGCCAGCGATCCGCCCACATAACCGCCCAGCGCGCCCGCGCCGACCACCGCAATGCGTTTGCCCATGTCGCCTCCAAGTGAAGGCCGCATCATAGGCGATGCTCGCCCCCGCCCCTGCGAAACGCTGCCCGCCCCTGATGCCAACGGCGCCCCCACGAGGCACCCCGAACGCAGAGCCTGCGGCTACACTTGCCGCTTACGGAAAGGGAGCTCCATGAACGCACCAACGCCGCAAGCCGCACTCGCAATGAACGACCCCGCTACGCCGCAGCAAGGCATCACCCAGGCCGACATTGACCAGCGCGTCTTCGACCTCTACGACGAGTACTGCCACGGCGGCATCGACCGGCGCGAGTTCCTCAAGCGAGCCGGCGCGCTCGGCATCGTCGGGGGCCTCGCGATGGCGCAGGCCCTGCTGCCGCGCTACGCCGAGGCGCAGACCATCTCCTTCACCGACCCCCGCATCAAGGCGAGCTACGTGACCTATCCCTCGCCCGGCGGCAACTCCGGCACCATGCGCGGCTACCTCGTGAAGCCCGTGGGCACCGGGCCTTTCCCCGCGGTAGTAGTGATCCACGAGAACCGAGGCCTCAACCCTTACATCGAAGACGTCGCGCGCCGCGCCGCGGCCGACGGCTTCCTCGCGCTCGCCCCCGACGGCCTGTACCCAGCCGGCGGCTACCCCGGCAACGACGACGACGGCCGCGAGCTGCAGGCCAAGCTCGATCAGACCAAACTGCGCACCGATCTCCTCAACAGCGCGCGCTACCTCAAGGCGCACCAGCTCTCCAACCGCAAGCTCGGCGCCACCGGCTTCTGCTACGGCGGCGGGGCGGTCAACTGGCTCGCCACGGCGATGGGCGCGGACCTGCAGGCCGGCGTGCCCTACTACGGCGCAGCCGCCGACACCGCTGCGGTAAAGAACATCAAGTCGCCGCTGCTCGTCCAGTACGCCGAGAACGACGAGCGCATCAACGCCATGTGGCCGGCCTTCGAGACCGCGCTCAAGGCTGCCGGCGTGCCGCACGAGATGCGCATCTACCCCGGCACGCAGCACGGCTTCCACAACAACTCCACCCCGCGCTACCAGGAAGCGGCGGCCAAGCTGTCGTGGGAGCGCACCATGGTGTTCTTCAACAAGCACCTCGCATAGGAGGCGATGTGGGCAACACGCTAACCAAGTCCCAGGCCGCGGCTGCGGGGGAGGGAGCGCCCGCGTCGCAAGGAGCGCCCACGGCGCAGGCCAGCCGCCCCTACGAATCGATCCGCGTCGCGCCGCTGGCCGGCGCACTGGGCGCTGAGATCTCGGGCGTGGACCTCGCCACGCTCAAGGACGACGCGATATGGAAAGAGATCCTGCGCGCCTTCGTCGAGCACTCGGTCATCGTGTTCCGCGACCAGCGCCTCGAACCCGCCCACATCATGGCGGTGGGCGAGCGCTTCGGCGCGCCGTGCTTCTACCCGTTCGTCACCGGCATGCCGGACTACCCCTACATTTTCGAGATCATCAAGGAGCCCTCGGATCAGCGCAATTTCGGCGGCGCGTGGCACTCCGACAGCTCCTACCAGAAGGAGCCGCCGTTGGCCACGCTGCTCTACGCGATGGAAACCCCCAGCCACGGCGGCGACACGCTATTCACCAGCACCACCGCGGCCTACGACGCGCTGTCGGAGGGCATGAAGAAACTGCTAGACCCGCTCATTGGCGTGTTCAGCGCCGAGCTCAAGTACGCCGGTGGCCGAACGGCGCTCCACAAGCTCAGCACCGCGATGAAGATCCACGACACCGAGCGCGCCGCCGAGATCGGCGCCGAGCATCCCATCGTGAGGACGCACCCGGACTCAGGCAATAAAGCGCTGTACCTCTCCCGCAGCCACACCGTGAACATCAAGGGCATGACCGAGGAAGAGAGCAAGCCGCTGATGGATTACCTGATCGCGCACCAGGTGCGCCCGGAGTTCACCTGCCGCGTGCGCTGGGCGCCGGGAACGTTAACGGTGTGGGACAACCGCTGCACGCAGCACAATGCGGTGAATGATTATCACGGGCAGAGAAGGAGGATGAGGAGGTTGACGGTGGGGGCGCAGCGGCCGGAATAGGCGCAACGGGAGGATTCCGCCAGCCAGTTCGGTTCCGATCGCACAGTCATTGAGAGTGCATGACGCCATTTTGGCGACAGTGATATACTGGTCGTTCAATGAACGCGAGGGGCCATGATGGGAACCGCCACTGCCAAGCAAGACCGCATCGGCGCTCGCGTACCCCGCGAGGTCTACGAGACGTTGTGTCGTGCCGCCGAACTGACGGGCGCCACTGTGAATCAGTTTCTGGTGCAGTCGGCGCTGAAGGA
>JBBQCV010000013.1:0-32735 GCA_038319115.1 Burkholderiales bacterium
CGCGCCGTTGTGGTCAAGCGGCTGGTCGCCCTGCTCAACGAAGCGGCCGCAATGGGGGCGAAGTTCGTGGTGTTCCCAGAGCTCGCCTTCACCACCTTCTTTCCGCGCTACTGGTACGAGGACCAGGCCGAGGTCGACCGCAAGTTCTTCGAGGCGAGCATGCCCTCCCCCGAGACGCAGCCGCTCTTCGACGCGGCGAAGAAGCACGGCATCGGCTTTTACATCGGCTACGGCGAGCTCACGCAGGAGGAAGGGCGCACGCGGCATTTCAACACCGCCATCCTCGTGGCACCCGACGGCAAGATCGTCGGCAAGTACCGCAAGATCCACCTGCCGGGCCACGCCGACCACAAGAAGGGCGCGGCCTTCCAGCACCTGGAGAAAAAATACTTCGAGGTCGGCAACCTGGGGTTCCCCACCTTCCGCTTCATGGACATGGTCGCCGGCATGCTGATCTGCAACGACCGGCGCTGGCCCGAGGCCTTCCGCGTGCTCGGTCTGCAGGGCGCCGAGATCGTCACGCTGGGGTACAACACCCCGACCGAGAACCTGCATTACCCCGAGCCGCCGGCGCTGCGCGTGCACCACCACCTCATCATGGCGCAGTCGATGGCGTTCCAGAATGCAGTGTGGCTGGTGGAAGTAGCCAAGTGCGGCTTCGAGGATGGCTTTCGCATGTTCGGCCACTCGGTCATCGTGTCGCCCAGCGGCGAGATCGTCGCCAAGACCTCCTCCGAAGACGACGAGGTCATCGTGCACAACGTCGACCTCGCGCTGGGCGAGAACCTGCGCAAGACCATGTTCAACCTCGCCGCACACCGGCGCCCCGAGCACTACAAGCTGATCGTCGAGCGGGTTGGCGTCGAGGTCACGCCGGCCAACGAGCCATAACGCAATTGCCGTCGCATTTCCAAGTCACAGCCCCCTTCCACCACCCCCAGGCCGCCCCATGAGCTTCGCCCTTGTCGTCAACATCCGCACCAAACCCGAGAACCGCGCCGCCTTCATGGAGAAACTCGCCGCCAACGCGGACGCCGCGCGCACCGAACCCGGCTGCCTGACCTTCGACGTACTGGTCGACCCGACCGATGCCGACAGCGTCATGCTCTACGAGGTCTACGAGAGCGAATCGGCTTTCGCCGCGCACCAGGGCACTGCGGCGTTCAAGGTGTACCTCGACGAGGCGGTGCCGATGCTCGCCTCGCGCGGCCGCACCTTCATGACCCGCCTCTCGCACTGACCCGATGGAACTCAAGCTCGCCGAGGTCACTCCCACCGAACGCTACAAGCTCCTCATCGGCCTCGTGATCCCGCGCCCGATCGCGTGGATCTCCACCGTCAACGAGGCCGGGGTCAACAATTGCGCGCCCTTCTCCTTTTTCAACGTGCTGTGCGAGGAGCCGCCGCTGTGCGTGACGAGCTTCAATGTGCGCTCCGACGGGCATACCAAGCACACCGTTAAGAACATCCGCCGCACCGGCGAGTACGTCGTCAACCTAGTCGACGAAGGCACCGCCAACGCGATGCACCTGTCGAGCTACGAGTATCCCGAGGAGGAGAGCGAATTCGCCAAGACCGGCCTCACGCCCGCGGCCTGCTCGGTGGTCGGCCATCCGCGCATCGCCGAGGCCGCGGCCAGCTTCGAGTGCCGGGTGTGGAAGCGCATGGAGATTGGCCCGGGACGCGAGTTCGTGTTCGGCGAGATCCTCGTGGTGCACGCGCGCGAAGGCGTGATCGATCCGGCCAGCAAGCGCATCAGCGAGGACGCCTACCGTCCCGTAGGGCGGCTGTTCGCGGCGCGTTACTGCACTACCCGCCAGCGCTTCGACCTGCCCGGCGCGCTGCCCGCGGACTGACCCGCCGACGCGCGTGCGCGCCGCCCGATTTGGGGCCGCACCGCGCTTTGGCGGACAATATGGCCATCATGCATTCCAGCACCCAGGGGACCTCGAAATGAACAAGCCGTCAGAACAGCGCGCACAGGCGCTCGCCCAACCGTGGGACAAGGGCGACGCGATCGTGCTCCAGCCCGGCGAGGGCGAGTCGTACTGGCAGCCCATGCCCTCCAACGGGTACAGCACGATCAAGGTCAGCCCGCGCAACTGCCGCTCGAACCACACCTCTTTCGGCGTGCAGGTGATCGCCCCCGGCGGTTACGTGCGCGAACACTGGCACGATTCGCACGACGAAATCCTGTTCTGCTTCGAGGGCAGCGGCACTTTCGTGGTCGACGGCGTCGCCCACAAGGCCGTCCCGGGAACGACGGTGTTTGCCGGGCGCTGGGTGAAGCACAAGATCTTCAACGACGGGCCGGGCGAATTCAAGATGACGTGGACGTACCTGCCCCCCGGCCTGCACAATTTCTTCGCCGCGATCGGCCGTCCGCGCCAGGAGGGAGAGCCCGCACCCGCGCCGTTCCCGCGCCCGCAGGACACCCTCGCGGCCGAAAAGGCCTCCGGGTTCGGCCCCAAGATCGGCGATTGATCGTGGCCGCGCGCGCATGAATGCTCCCCTGCCCCCCGGCGTAACTACCCAGTCGCTGCGGCGCCACCTCGAGGCGCTCGCCTCGGCCGGGCTGCTCGAGCGCTTCGACATTCCCGGCGACGTGGACAGCGACGTCTCCGCCGCGTCTTACAAGACCTATGTCGACCGGCACAAGGCCTGCCTCTTCACCAACCTCATCGGCTTCCCGGGCTGGGAAGTCGCCAGTCAACTGGTGATGGACCGCGCGATGTGGGCCGTGGCACTGGGCGTTCGCGAGGACGAGGTGGTCGAGACATTTGCGCAGCGTCTGGCGCAGCCGGTGGCCCCCACGCTGGTGGAGTCCGCCCCGGTGCAGGAAATCGTCGAGACCGGCGATGCGGTAGACCTCATGAAGATCCCGGCGGTGTGGACCTCGGAACGCGATCCCGGGCGCTATATCGCCTCGGGCATGTGCATCATCAAGGATCCCAAAACCGGCATCCGCAACATGTCGGTGCATCGCGCCCAGGTGCTCGGGCGCAACACCACCGGCTATTACATGCTGCCGCGCCAGGCGATGCGCATCCATCGCATGCACCAGGAGCTGGGGCGGCCTATGGAAGCCGCAATGGTCATCGGCGGGCATCCGCTCATCATGTTCGCCGCCGGCTTCGTCGCCCCCTTCGGCATGGACGAACTGGCCATCGCCGGCGGCCTGCTCGGCGAATCGGTGCGCTTGGTGAAGTGCAAGACCATCGACATCGAAGTGCCCGCCGACGCCGAAATCGTGCTCGAAGGCGAGATCCTTCCCGACGAGATTGCCGCAGAGGGGCCGTTCGGCGAAGTGACCGGCACTTATTCCAAGGTCGGCACCGCTCCGGTGTTCCGCGTCAAGGCGGTCACGCGGCGCGCCAAGCCCGTGTTCTATTCGATGAGCTGCGGGATGCCGCCATCGGATGCGCATTCGATCACGTGCGCGGTGGTGGAGGCCAAGCTCTCCGACCACCTCAAGGCCACCGACGGCGGCTTGCTCGAGGTGCAGGACATCCGCTGCCCGGCGGGCATGTCGCCGCTGTTCGTCGCACTGCGCATGAACCCGCGTTATGCCGGCCAGGCGCGCACTGCCCTGATGGCCGCCGCGGCGAGCCCCTACCTGCATCCCAAGCTGCTGCTCGCGGTGGATGCCGACGTCGACATCAGCGATGGGTGGCAGGTGCTGCGCGCGCTCGCCTCGCGCTTCGACCCGGCCAGTGGCCTCACGCGCATCGACCGCGCGCGCGTGTTCACGCTCGACAACGCTTCGCCACTCGATCCCGGCGCGGATCCCATGCAGCGCATGGGCACCAAGGCACTCTTCGATGCGACACTCGACCCGCGCATGGAAGCGACCGAGCGCGCCAAGTTCGCGTGGACACCGACACCGCCGGGGCGCACGGTGTGGGCCTCGGCCCTCAGCGTGGAAGAAGACGGCTTCGTGTTCACGCTGCGCGACAGGATGGAAGCGAGTGTCCCCCCGGAGGACACGCCGGCGCCGGCGCTGCGCTCGATGCGCATCGACACGCTCGTACACGACCCGCGCCAGGCCTTCCCGGGTGTGCTGGTGCTCGGCGATGCGCTGTGCCTCGTGCGCGCGTTCCGCTCCGGCGAAGTGCTGCAGATCGCCCTCGACACCCCCAGGATTGCGATGTTGCTGTCGCGCCGCCAGCGCGCGCGCCTCGTGCTCGGCGCTTCGGCCAGCGTGGTGCTTGCCGCGGCCATCGGGTCGCTCGGTGCGCATGCCGATTTCGCCCTCGCAGGCGCTCTGGGCGGAAAGCCCGTGCCCCGCGTGGGCACCGTCGGGCTGCCCTACCCTGCCGATGCGCGCGCCCTGATCGACGGCGAGATCGACCCGGCGGGCGCAAGCAAGACCGACTCGATCGCGGGCATCGCGGGTTGCGCCGGGGTGACGCTGGATTCGGTCCGGTTCACGTTCGATGCGTGCCGCAGCAACCCGGCGGCGCTGCCGCCCACCTTCGACATGTCGGGCGCCATGGCGATCGCCAGCGAGATCCTCACCGCCCGCCACCTGCGCTCCATCGAGGGGGGACTCGAGCTGCGCGACGTGCACTGCCCGGTGCAGGCCGGCGGGCTCATCACGGTGGTGCAGCTCGCGCCGCGAGTCGCGGGACAAGCCAAGACCGCGCTGCTGGCCGCGCTGTCAGGCCCGTCGACGCTCGCGAGGCTCGCCATCGCCATCGACCCCGACGTGAGCGCCACCGACCCGGCCGAGCTCATCTGGGCGCTGGCGAGCCGGGTGCATGCGCAGAGCGACATCGCGGTCATCCAGGGCGCGAGCTGCCCGCCTTCCGACGCCTTGGCGGTGCCGGTCGCACCCGGTGCGGCGCAGACCAACAAGTGGATCTACGACGCCACCATCCCGCTTGGTGGCGAAGACCCGGAAGCCTTTGCCCGCGCCACGCCTCGCGGCCTGTACGAGTAGAGCACCGCGCGCCGGTTATCCCACCGGCGCGGCGCGCCTTATTCCACCTTGGCGCCGGATTCCTTGACCACGCGCGCCCACTTCACCAGCTCGGAGCGCACCAGCGCGCCCAGATCCTGCGGCGAGCCGCCGTTGATCGTGTAGCCCTGCGCGAGGAGCTTGGGGCGGATATCCGGGTCGGCGAGCGCGATATTGAACTCGCGGTTGAGGCGCTGCACGATGGGCTCGGGCGTGGCCGCCGGGGCGAACAGCGCGAACCACGTCGAGACCTCGTAACCGGGCACACCCGCCTCCGCCACCGTCGGCAGGTCGGGGAAGGCCGCGAGGCGCTGCGAAGTGGTGACCGCGATCGCCCGCACGCGCCCGTCGCGGATGAGCGCGAGCGCTGGCGGCATGTTGGCGAACATCATGTCGACGTCGCCGCGCGTGACCGCCACCACGCCCTCGGAACTGCCCTTGTACGGCACGTGGACCAACTTTACGCCGGTGAGCATCTCGAACAGCGCCGCCGACATGTGCTGCGAGGTGCCCGAGCCGTTGGACGAGTACGTGATGGTGCCGGGCTTCGCCTTGGCAGCGGCAATGAGTTCGGGAATGGTGCGGTAGGCAACCTGGGGGTTCACGATCACCACGTTGGGGATGCTCGCGAGGTTGATCACCGGGGCGAAATCGCGCGCCGCGTCGTAGCCGACCTTGGAATACAGCGCCGGGTTGACCGCGTGCGAAGCGGCGGTGCCCATGAGCAGCGTGTAGCCGTCGGCGGCCCCCCGGGCGACCTGCTCGCTGCCGACGCTGCCACCTGCGCCCGGGCGGTTCTCGACCACGATCTGCTGGCCGAGCGCCGCCCCTACCTTGGGGGCCACGAGGCGGGCGAGAATATCGGTGCTGCCCGGCCCGTACGGCACCACCCAGCGGATCGGCTTGGTGGGGTAGGCCTGCGCGCTGGCCGGCATCGCTGCCGAAGCCAGGCCGAGGGCCAGGAAGATTGCAGAAATGTTCGAGATTGATTTTCGTAGAGTTAACAAGGAAGCAGCTCTCATGTCAGTTGGTATTATAGAAAGTTAATAATCTTAGGGAGACCGCGTGCCATCCGAGGATCAGGTCCGCTATCTCATCGCCAGTTGTTTGTGCTCGAAGCGCGAAAGCAGCCGCACCAGCGGCCACAGGCACACGAGGTAGATGATACCCGCGGCGATGATGGGCGTGGCGTTGTAGGTGACCGACTGCGCCTGGCGCGCGGCGTACAGCAGCTCGGGCAGCGCCACCACGCTGGCAATCGATGTGAGCTTGACCACCTCCAGCGTATTGCCGACGAGGTCGGGCAGCACGTTGCGCACCGCCTGCGGAATCACCACGTGCCGCATGGCCTGCCAGCGGGACAGGCCGGTCGAGCGTGCCGCCTCGGACTGGCCGCGCGCAATCGACTCGATGCCGGCGCGAAAGATCTCGCCGTAGTAGCTCGAAGTGTTGAGCAGGAATGCGAGCGCCACCGCGACGAAGGCCGGCAGGTCCAGACCCAGGAACGGCAGGCCAAACGCAACGAACATAAGCAGCACCAGCGGCGGGAACGCACGGAACAGGTCCACATAGGCGATCACCAGCCAGCGCACCCAGCGGCGCCGCGCGCGCGAGGCGAGCGCCACGGTCAGGCCGCCGGCCACGCCCAGCGGGATCACCACCACGCACAGCAGCACGGTCATGCCCAGGCCCTTGAGCAGGTACGGCCACGCCTGCTGCAGGATCCCCCAGTTGAAGAAATTGAGCGCGAGGCTGTCCATGGCCGCTAGCGCTTCCACGCAAAGCGCGTTTCGACCCAGCGGCCGAACCACACCACGGGCAGGAACAGGATGAGGTAGGCGATCGCCCCCAGCGTGAGCGGCGAGGGGTTGTAGGAAAACGAATACGCGCCCTGGGCCTGGTAGAGGATTTCACCCACCGCCACCACCGCGCCGAGCGCGGTCCCTTTGGTGATCGCGATGGTGCGGTTGGTGAGCGGCGGGATCGTCATGCGCACCGCCTGCGGCAGCACCACCAGGCGCAGCGTCTGCAGGAAATCAAGGCCGGTGGAGCGCGCCGCCTCCCACTGGCCGCGCGGCACCGCCACCAGCCCGGCCCAGAAAATCTCCTCGGCATAGGCGCACAGCACAAGCGAGAGCGCCAGCCACGTGGCGACGAACCCCGACATGCGCACGCCCACGGTCGGCAGCGCGAAGTAGAACAGGATGATGAGCACCAGCGGCGGCAATGCGCGCATCGCGTCGGCGAACACCACGATGAAGAAGTTGATCACGCGGATACGGAAGGCCCGCACTACGGCGAGCGCCAAGCCGCACGCGATCCCCGTGACCACCACCACCAGCGCAAGCTGGATGGTGAGGAAGAAGCCTTCCACGATCTTGGGCAGGTACTGCACCATGATCGGCACGTTGAAGAACGTTTCGGCGAACTTGCCCATGCGGGTCAGTGGCCGATGCTGGCGATGAATTCCTGCACGCGCGCATGGTCGGGGGAATTGAAGATCTTCTCCGGCGGCCCCTCCTCGAGGATGCGGCCGTGGTCCATGAAGATCACGCGGTCGGCGGCGCTGCGTGCAAAGCGCATCTCGTGCGACACCACCACCATGGTCATGCCCGACTCGCGCATCTCGCGCATCACCGCCAGCACGCCCCCGACCAGTTCCGGGTCGAGCGCGCTGGTGGGCTCATCGAAAAGCATGATCGCCGGGTCCAGGGCCAGTGCGCGGGCGATCGCGACGCGCTGCTGCTGCCCGCCCGAAAGCTCGTTGGGAAAGGCCGGCGCCTTTTCCGCCAGTCCCACCTGCGCGAGCGCCTTGCGGCCGGCTGCGTCGGCCTCGTCCTTCGGGCGCCGCAGCACCTTGCGCAGCGCCAGCGTGACGTTGGCAAGCGCGTTGAGGTGCGGATACAGGTTGAACGACTGGAACACCATGCCGATACGGCGGCGCACGGCGTTGATGTCAGTGGAAGGCGCGAGGATGTCCACGCCCTCGACCCGAATCGAACCCGAGGTGGGTTCCTCCAGCCGGTTGCAGCAGCGCAACAAGGTCGACTTGCCCGAGCCCGAGGGCCCGATCACGAACACCAGCTCTTTTTCGCGCACGCGCAGGTCGATCCCCTTCAGGACCTCCAGCGCGCCGAACGACTTGTGGAGCGCGGCGACATCGAGGATGGGCAGCCCGCCCGCCGCCATCGGGCGGGCACCGGCCCCTGGCTCTGCCACGGAACAGGTCGGCCGGGCTTTAAGCGGAAGTTACTTGCACTTGGCGGTGTGGGGCGTGGCGTCGTAGCCGGCCATGCCGGGCACACCGTGACCGGGATAGGCGGTAACCGCGGCCGAACCGGCCTCGGGCTTGGCGCCGAACCACTTCTCGTGCAGTTTGGCCACCGTGCCGTCGGCCTTCATGCACTCCAGCGCCGCGTCGAACGCATTCCTGAGCTTGGGGTCGTCCTTGCGGAACACCGCCGCCCACACCAGGCCCTGGTCGACCTTGGCGGTCGCCACCCTGAGCTGGTTGTTGGAACGCAGCACCGCGTACGCACCGGTAGTGTTGCCGGTGAGCCCCGCTTCGGCGCGGCCCGCGATGATGGCCTGCATGGCATCGGCATTGGTGCCGTAGGACTCGGTCTTGAAGCCGTACTTGGCCGCGTTGTCCTGCAGCCACTTGTCGTAGGCCGAGCCCTTGTTGGTCGAGATCGTCTTGCCGCGCAGGTCCTCGAGCGACTTGATGTCGGGCTTGCCCGCGCCGACGACGAAGGAATAGTAGGTATTCAGGTAGCCCTCGGAGAACAGCAGGTTGGCCGCGCGCTCCGGCGTCACCGTGGTCGGGGCGCCGACGAAGTCGAGCTTGCCCGCGTTCATGGCCGGGATCAGGCCGGAGAACTCGCCCGAGAACACCTCGATCTTGCGGCCCATGCGCTTGCCGGCTTCGAGCACGAGGTCGACGTTGAAGCCTTCGATGCCGCCGCCCATCTTCGGCATCGCGTGCGGGGCGAAGGTGCCGTCGAAGCCCGCCACAAGGGGCTTTTCCTGCGCCATTGCCATCTGCGGCGACAGGCCGAACACCATGCATGCAGCCACCGCGGCCAACGTACGTTTGGAAAAACTCTTTCCTGCGAATGCATTCACGAAAACGCTGTTCATTTGGATCTCCCTATTATTCCGGCTGGATGCCGGCGGCGCGCACGAGCTTGCCCATGCTGTCGACTTCGTTGCGGAAAGCGGCTGCGTAGGCTTCGGGGCTGGCGAAAGGCGCGGGCTCCATCGCCTGGCGCGCAAACGCCTCGCGCACCTCGGGCATCGCCATGATCTTCGAGATCTCCGCATGCAGGCGGTTGACCGCCTCCTTCGGCATGCCGGCGGGGCCCATGAAGCCGATCATGGCGCCGAAATTGTAGTTGATCCCCTGCTCGAGCAGCGTCGGCACGTTGGGCAGCGCACTCACACGCTTGTCCCACGTCGTGCCGAGCGCGCGCAGCTTGCCCGCATTGATGTGCTGCAGCGGCGTCTGCACGAGGTCGAACATGACCTGGATATTGCCCGCGAGGAGGTCGGTGATCGCCTGCGAGGCGCCCTTGTAGGGCACATGGACGATATTGACGCCGGTGCGCAGCTTGAACAGCTCGGCCGCGAGGTGCAGCGTGTTGCCCACGCCCGCCGAACCGTAATTGATCTTGCCCGGATTGGCCTTGGCGTAGGCGATGAACTCCTGCACGTTCTTCGCCGGCACGCTCGGGTGGACCGACATGACCAGCGGCGAAATAATCGCGTTGTTGATCGGCGTGAGGTCCTTGAGCACGTCGTAGGGCAGCTTCTTGTTGAGGAAGGGCTGCGCAGCGTAGGTCGTCATGCCGGCCAGCAGCAGCGTATAGCCGTCGGGCGCGCTCTTGGTGACGCTCTCGGTGCCGATGACGGTGTTGCCGCCGGGCTTGTTCTCGACCACCACCTGGGTGCCCAGCAGCGGGCCGAGGCGCTCCGCGATGGTGCGCGCGGTGAAGTCGGACGAGCCGCCCGCCGTGTAGGGGACGACCACGTGGATGGGCTTGGACGGATAGGGCTGCGCCGAAGCCGGGACGGCAGCCAGCAATGCGGTCGCGCCCGCCAGGGACGCGGCAATCATTCGAAGCATGGGGAGGACTCTCGGGATAGGCATCGGGTTGACTCGGATTGTGACGGGGTGAAATGGCGGCGGGGTGGGACACGCCGCCTCATGCACGAAGTGTACCAATTGATGCGCATGCTAGATTCGCCCGATATGGAAAACCACGGCTTCCTGGCCCAGGCCCTCATCTACCTTGCCGCGGCGGTCATCGCCGTGCCGCTGTCCAAGCGACTCGGCCTGGGGTCCGTGCTGGGGTTCCTGCTGGCGGGAATCGCCATCGGGCCGTGGGGGCTCGGGCTGATCGGCGATGTCGAGTCGATCCTGCACTTTTCCGAGTTCGGCGTGGTGCTGCTGCTGTTCCTCGTCGGCCTCGAACTCAACCCCAAGCGGCTGTGGAGCCTGCGCAGGGCGATATTCGGCATGGGCTCGCTGCAGGTCGTGGCCACCCTGCTTGCATTTGCCGCTATCGGCACGGCCCTGGGCCAGCCCTTCCCCATCGCCCTCGTGGCCGGCATGGGGTTCGCCATGTCCTCCACCGCCATCGTGCTCGCCAGCCTGGAAGAAAAGCACCTCCTGCCGACCCCGGGCGGGCAGGCGTCGTTTGCGGTGCTATTGTTCCAGGACATGGCCGTGATCCCCCTCATGCTGCTGGTGTCGGTGCTCGCGCCTGGCCGCGCCGGGGACGCAGGAGTCGACTGGCTGGCCGCAGCGCGCGCGGTTGGCCTCATCGTGGGCCTCGTCGTGGCCGGCCGCTACCTGCTGCGGCCGATGCTGCGCTACGTGGCCAACACGGGCCTGCGCGAGATCTTCGTCGCCTTCTCGCTGCTCTTGGTGATCGGCATCGCGCTGCTCATGCAGTCGGTGGGCCTTTCGGCGGCACTGGGCACCTTCCTCGCCGGCGTGCTGCTGGCCGACTCCGAATACCGGCACGAGCTCGAGCTCGACATCGAGCCGTTCAAAGGCCTGCTGCTGGGGTTGTTCTTCATTTCGGTCGGCATGTCGGTCGACCTGGGCCTGTTCGTGCGAGTGCCCGCGCTGGTGATCGGCCTCGCGCTGGGCATCGTCGCCCTCAAGGTCATCCTCCTCTATGCGCTCGCACGCGGCTTCAGGCTGTGCGGCGCCGATGGCCTGCTGTTCGCGCTGGGGCTGTCACAGGTGGGCGAGTTCGCGTTCGTGCTGTTCGGCGTGGCGACGACCGAGAATATCCTGCCGCGCGCCACCGCCGACGTCCTCAATGCCGCGGTCGCGGCATCGATGCTCACTACGCCGCTGCTCATGATCGCCTTCGAGCGGCTGGTCATGCCGCGGCTCAAGGTCAGCACGTCGCGCGCGGCCGACGTGATCGAGGAGAAGAACCCGGTGATCGTGGCCGGTTACGGGCGCTTTGGCCAGGTGGTCGCGCGGCTGCTCAACGGGCGGGGCATCGGCACCACCGTGATCGACCACGACCCCAACCAGATCGAGCTGGTGCGGCGCTTCGGGCAGAAGGCCTACTACGGCGACGTAACGCGGCTGGACCTGCTGCGCTCGGCCGGCGCCGACAAGGCGAAGCTCTTCGTTATCGCGGTGGACGACAAGGACGCGGCGCTCGCCACGGCCAGGCTCGTGCGCGAGCATTTCCCCGGCCTCCAATTACTGGTGCGCGCCTACAGCCGCACCGACGCATTCGAATATGCCGCGCTCGGCATTCCCGCGATACGCGAAACCTTCGGCTCGGCCATCGACGCGGGCGAATCCGCCCTGCGCGCGCTGGGCGAAAGCGCCCACGAGGCGCACCGCCTGGCCACCCAGTTCCGCCACCACGACGAGGCCATGCTCGCCATGTCGGCGCCCCACCGCGGCGACGTGAACAAGCTCATCAGCCTGGGCCGGCAGGGCCGCGACGACCTCGAGAAGCTGCTTAGCAACGAGCAGCAGGGGCCGGTTCCGGCCCCGGGCGAGGACGCCTGGTAGAAATAGTCAATACCTATGCAACTCATGGGTATCTATGATTGGACGCTATCGAACTTCGTCGCCACACTGGGGTCACTGAATTAACCTTCCCCCAGGAGACAGGCAATGTCGCAAAGCAAAGAAGGCCAGAAAATTCCTCAGGTCACGTTCCGCACCCGCACCGACGGCGGGGAATGGAAGGACGTCACGACCGACCAGCTTTTCAAGGGCAAGACGGTGGTGGTGTTTTCGCTCCCCGGCGCGTTCACGCCCACCTGCTCGACCACCCACCTGCCACGCTATAACGAGCTCGCCCCGGCGTTTTTCGCCAGCGGCGTCGACTCGATCCTGTGCGTTTCGGTCAACGACGCGTTTGTGATGAACGAGTGGGCCGCCAACCAGGAAGCCGACAACATCACCATGATCCCGGACGGCAACGGCGAATTCTCCGAGGGCATGGGAATGCTCGTGGACAAGGCCGACCTCGGCTTCGGCAAGCGCTCGTGGCGCTACTCGATGCTGGTCAAGGACGGCGTGGTGCAGAAGATGTTCGTCGAGCCCAACAAGCCCGGCGACCCGTTCGAGGTGTCCGATGCCGACACGATGCTCACCTACGTGAACCCCAAGGCGAAGAAGCCCGACCAGGTGGCGATCCTCACGCGCGAAGGCTGCTCGTTCTGCGCCAAGGCCAAGAAACTGCTGAAGGACCTGGGCTACGACTACTCCGAGGTCAGCTTGCCCAACACCAACCGCAGCCGCATCGTCGGCGCGATCACCGGCAAGGGCACCGTCCCGCAGGTGTTCGTGAACGGCAAGCACATCGGCGGCTTCGAGGAACTGCAGGGCTGGGCGAAGAAGGCGGCGTAATACCAGTCGGGCTAAGGAAGCCCCGCGGATCGGCTCAGGTCATTCCTTCGCGCATGGCCAGGACGCACCCGGCTTGAGTCCGGCTGGCAGCTTGGTATTGCCATCGCCGCAGGCCGAGTCGAGCTGGGACTGCTGCAGGCCCTGCGTGGCCGACAGGTCCACACCCTCGATGCGGGTGCGGAACATCCTCGCGTTGGTCAGGCGTGCGCCGGCCATCTTCGCCTTGACCAGGATCGCGCGCGCGAGCTCGGCGCCGGTCAGGTTGGCGCCCGACAACGTGGCCTCCTCGAGGGTGGCGCGCGGAAATTCGGCCTTTTCGAGGTTGGCGTTGGTGAGGTCCGCCCCTTTGAGGTTGGCGCGCGTGAGTTCACCCTTGGTGAGCACCACGCCGGCCATCTTTGCGCCGCTGAAGTTGGTCCGGTAGGCACTGACCTCCACCAGCTTGGCGCCCGAAAGGTCGGCGCCAGTGAAGCGCACGCGGTCGATGCTCGAACTGGTCAGGTCGGCGCCGGCGAGGCTGGAATTGGCGAGGTCGGTGCCGTCCAGCTCGGCCTTGGTGATCTTCGCTTCGCGCAGCTCGGATTTGCTCAGCATCAGGCGCTGCTTGTCGCAGCCGTTCCAGTCGACGCGGGATTTGGGGGCGTCCTTGCAAGCCGCGTGGGCGGCGAGGGGAGCAATTCCGATGGCGAAGATGAGGAGAGCTGTGCGCATGGGGAAGATCAAGGTCCGAAAGGGGTTGAGCCGCGTGCGCTCATTTCAACAGAAGCCCCCCGGCGCCGCAAATGAACCGCGTTGCGGCCCGGGCGCAGGCTTGCCGGTCGATCCCTTGGAGCGCTGGCACACGCTAAAGCGCGGCCAAGCCCGCTAATATCGGCCTGTTCCTTCCAACCAGAGGCAGTCCAAGTGCGAACTTCCCCCGGTGAATCCTGTGTCTTCGTCATCTTCGGCGGGACCGGCGACCTGATGCGAAAGAAACTACTGCCCTCCCTGTTTCGCATGGAGCAGAACGGCGCCCTTACGCGCAACTGCCAGATCCTCGGCGTGGCGCGCGACCGCGCCCTCACCGACAAGCTGTTCCGCGCCTGGGCGCGCAAGGCGCTCGCGGACCTGGGATTTTCGCCTTCGGATCCGCACTGGTGCGACAACTGCCTGCACTACCAGGCGGTGGAATCGGGCAACGAAGAGGATTTTTCCGCTTTGGCCGCGCGCATCGAGGCATTGGAAGGCAAGCTTGGCGCCGGCGCGCGGCGCGCCAAGCCGTCAGCAGCCAGCAGCACGCGCCGCGCCAAACCAGAAGCATCCACCGGCAACCGCGTGCTGTACCTCGCCCTGCCCCCGATGGCATTCGAGGGGACCATCGAATCGCTCGGCAAGGCCGGCCTCAACCGCAGCCGTGGCTGGACACGGCTGGTGGTGGAAAAGCCCTTCGGTCACGACCTCGAGTCGGCCCTGCGCCTGAACGCGCTGGTGCACAAATACTTCGACGAGGCGCAGGTCTATCGCATCGACCACTACCTGGGCAAGGAGACGGTGCAGAACCTGCTCGCGTTCCGCTTCGGCAATGCCCTCTTCGAATCGTCGTGGAACCGTGATCACATCAAGAGCGTGCAGATCAGCGTGGCCGAGCAGACCAGCATCGGCAGCCGCGCTGGCTATTACGAAAACACCGGCGCGCTGCGCGACATGGTGCAGAACCACCTCACCCAGCTGCTGACCCTCACGGCCATGGAGGTTCCGGCGGCGTTCGCCGCGGACAGCATCCGCTTCGAGAAGGTCAAGGTGCTGCGCTCGGTTGCGCCCATCGCGCGCAACGCCATCGTGTTGGGCCAGTACGCCCCCGGCAAAGTCGACGGCAAGAAGCTGACCGGCTACCTCGACGAGCCCGGCGTGGCCAAGGGCTCGCGCACCGAGACCTTCGTGGCCGTGCGCCTCGAAGTGCAGAACTGGCGCTGGCAGGGCGTGCCGTTCTACCTGCGCACGGGCAAGAGCATGCCGCGCCGCTCGACGCGAATCGTGATCGACTTCCGCAAGCCGCCGGTGGCGCTGTTCCGCAACGTGGGCCGCGGGCCGCACCGCAACATCCTCGCCATCAACGTGCAACCGGACCAGGGTTTCGACTTGTCGTTCGAGGTGAAGTCCCCCGGCGACCGGTTCTCGCTGCGGACCGAGCACATGCAGTTCCGCTACCCCGAAATCGCAGACACGCTCTGGGACGGCTACGAAACGCTGCTGCTGGAGATCCTGCGCGGTGACCAGACCCTGTTCGTGCACGCCGACGAGACCGAGGCTTCGTGGCGGCTGTACGCGCCGCTGCTGCGCAGGCGCGCCGCGCCCCACCCCTACGCGGCGGGCAGCTGGGGGCCGGAGGCGGCCGACACGCTCATAGAAGGTACCGGGGTGCACTGGACGACCTAGATCCGCGCCAAAGTAAAACTTTCTGTTTCGTAGAATCAATCAGCGCGCGGCTTTCGAGTCTTTTTTGTGCCGGTACCGATACATTCATCGCTTGGCCGGGACGGCGAGCGCGCCGATGGCAAAAGCGAGCACGATCCACAGGGCAGCGCCACGGGCAAGTCTCTAATTGGGCTTCCCGTTTGCGCGTCAGCGGATTCCGACCCGCCCGCGCGAGTCGTGTACAGTCGCCCGTCACCGCAACCGCACGTCTAGGAGTGCACGCATGCCGAAATACGCCCGTTCAGAGGCGAGGCAATGGGTCCGCGAGAATTTCAGAGGCTACTTCACCGTCCTGTACACGCCTTTCCTGCCCGGTGGCGCCATCGACGAGGCCGGCCTGCGCAGCAACGTGGCACGCACATTGGCGTTGCCCGGGGTCGGCGGGCTGTCGGTCCACTCCATCCACCAGGAGTTCTGGACCCTGACCCTGGCGGAGAGAAAGCGCTTGGCCGAGGTCGTGATCGAAGCGGCGGATGGGCGCGTCCCGGTGGTGGTGGGCGTGTCCGACCCGAGCTCGCGCAACGTCGTCGACCTTGCGCGGCATGCGCAGGCAGCCGGCGCGGACGCGGTCATGGTCTGGCCGCCCTACTACGGGCCGCGCACGGCCGAGGGCGTGCGTGCTTTCTACGAGGAAGTCGCCGGGCGCATCGACATCGGCATGATCGCCTACAGCACCACGCTGTCCGAGTTGGGCTATTACCTGGCCCCAGAGCAGGTCGAAGCGCTGCTGCCGATCGGCCACCTGTGCGCAGTGCAGAACACCACCCTCGATTTCCCGTCCTATGCGGCGATGATGGAGCGCGTCGGCGAAAAGATTTGCGTCACCACCTCGCTGGAGGAGACGTACCTGTTCGGAAAGTTGGCGTTCGCCGACGGCCGCGCCCCCGGCTTCCTGCTCGGGTGCTCGCGCCCGCTGTTCGTGCAGAACGCAGCGCAGCCGCGCTGCGGCCGGTTCATTGCCGCCGTCGAGGCCGGGGATTACAAGTCCGCGGCCGAAGAGATACGCGGCATCGTGGCCATCGCGGGCAAGCTGCAGAGCCGCTACTTTGCGCGCGGGTTCCACCACATCGCGCTGTCCAAGGCGCTCACGCGCCTGGCCGGCATGGCCACCGGCGGGACGCGAGCGCCGCTGGGCGAGCCCACGGCGGAAGAATTCGCCGAGTGCGCCGAAATCCTGCGCGCAGCCGGGCTGGCCGCGCCCGGCGCTACCTGACCGGCTGGGCCCCGAGAAAGGCCAGCAGGTCCTCCACGCAGCGCTCGGCGTACCCGTCGCAGATGTTGTGCGCGCCGGTATCGAAGAGCTTGAGGGTGGAGCCTTTGATGCGCTTGTGCATGTCGTCGTAGGCGCTCGCGTGGCCGATCTTTTCCTTGCCCGCGGCCACGATCAGCGTCGGGCACGTAATCCGGCCGACATCGTCCATGAAATCGTGGGTGGTCATGTGGGTGACGAAACGCGCGATGAAAGCCGGGTCGTTCGAGCCGGCCTGCGCGATGAACCACTTCACCAGCTCCGGGTCGGCGTTGGCGTCGAAGCGCTCGTCGATGGTGTCGGCGAGGAATTTCTTCAGCCCCACTTCCTTCACCTTCGGAATCCACGTGAGCGCATGGCTGTTCTTGAGGCCGGGCGTCGAGCCGTACACGGCCAGCGTCTTCACCCGCTGCGGGTGGTGGATGGCGAGTTGCTGGGAGACATACCCGCCGGCCGAGTTGCCCACCACGTGGACGGACGGCACGCCGAGCCGGTCGAGCAGTTCGATGGCGTCACCAACGAGGTGGCCGAGCGTAAACGCGTCGCCCTCCTTGGGGATCGCCGAGGCGCCATGGCCGCGCAGGTCCATGCGCACCACGCGGTAGCGGCGCGCGAGCGGCGGTACCCACTTGAACCAGCGGCGCGAGTTGCCCATCGCCGCATGCAGGAGCAGCAGCGTGTCGGGCTGGCGCCAGGGGTCGGTGAAGTCATCGACGTAGTAAGCGATTTTCGCGCCGTCTCGGGCATCGAAAGTCTGCGCATTGAACGGTTGCATGGAATGGCGTTCCTTAAGCTTTGAAGGGGAATTTCTTGTCGTAGAGGTCGGCCGCGTCTTCCATGGCCATGAACGTTGCGCCCTCTTCGGCCAGTGTGCGCAGCAGCGATTCGAGCGCCATCATGCGATGGCCGCGGCCGATCACGAAGGGGTGGAAGGTGTAATTGAGGATGCCCCAGTTGGTGAGGCCCTTCATGTAGCGAAAGTCGTTGACCCAGTTGCCCAGCACCGCCTCGGCATTCATGAGGCCGGGCAGGATGGTGGCCTTGGTGCGCAGGAACTCGAAGTGCGGGTAGTCGTCCAGCGACCAGCTCACGGGCATTTCGATCAAGCGCGTCTCCCGGCCGAATACGGCGGGTTTTTCCAGTTCGATGACATCGCCCTGGCGAATGCGGTAAGGCATGTGGTCGTTGCCCATCATGCTGCTTTCGTAGAAGAAGCCATGCTTGAGCATGAGCTCCACGGAGTGCGGCGACAGGTCCCACGAGGGCGAGCGGTAGCCGCGGGCGTAGCGGCCGGTCAGTTTCTTGATGAGCTCGTTAGCGCGCACGAGCCCCCCCTCCTCCTGTTCGCGCGACATGTCGTTGGGCGGCATGTGGGTCAAGCCGTGATGGCCGATCTCGTGACCGGCGTCGAAGATCATGCGGCATTCGACCGGGTAGGTCTCCAGCGTATGGCCCGGCACGAACCAGCTTGCGCGCACCTCGTACTTCTCCAACAGGTCGAGGATGCGCGGCACCGCGACCGGACCGAACTCGCCGCGCGAGATCGGCGTGGGGCTGGTAAGGCCGCGCGAAATGAAACCGGACATCGCGTCGAAGTCAAATCCAATGGTGGCAATGTGGGTGGCCATGAAGGTCGTTTCCTAGTAAGCCGAGCGCCCGCCGTCGGCGGGAATGGCGGCGCCCGTGATCATGCGCGATTCGTCCGAGGCAAGAAACAATGCAACCGCCGCGATGTCTTCCGGCTCGCCCATCCAGAACGGGTAGGTCTTGAGCTGCTCGGTGACGTTCTGGCGGTCCGGTGCGCTGCCGGGCTTGCCCGGCATGCCATAGGTGGCGCGCACTCGCTCGGTGTTGGTACGCCCCGCACAGATGCAGTTCACGCGGATGTTGTTGCGGGCGTAGGTCCCAGCCATCGCCCGCGTGAGTGAGATGATCGCCCCCTTGGCCGCGGTATAGATGTGCGCCGGGTTGGCGCCGCGCAAGCCCGCGCCCGACGACATGTTGACCACCGTGCCACCGCCCGCGGCGATGATCTGCGGGATCACGTGCCGGCAGGCGAGCATCGTGCCCTGCACGTCGAGCACCATGGTGCGGTCCCACACGGCCATGTCGACCTCCGAAATCGGCGAATCCTCCGGCAGCGACCCGCCGGCGGAATTGAACAGCGTGTCGATGTGGCCGAACTTGCCCACCGCGGCCGCCACAGCCGCAGCGACGCTTTTTTCCTTGGTCACATCCATGCGCACGAAGATTGCCTCGCCGCCAGCGGCCACCACCGCATCGGCAGCCGCCTGGCCGGTGGCCGCGATGATGTCGGCGACGACGATCTTGGCGCCCTCGCGCGCAAACATCAGCGCGCAGGCTCTTGCGATGCCGGCCCCCCCGCCGACGAGGAAGGCGACCTTGCCTTCGAGGCGGTTCAACGGAGCGCCTTTTCGTTCATGCGCATCTCATTCGGCCTTGATGCCCGCGGCCTTGACGACCGCGCCGAACTTGGCCACGTCGGCGCGGATGCGCGCCATGAACTCGTCAGGCGTGCTCGACTGCGGGTCGGAGCCCCCATCGATCATGACCTTCTGCACGTCGGGCATGGCGACGATCTTCACGATCGCCGCGTTGAGCTGCTCCACGATGGGGCGCGGCGTACCGGCCGCGGCGAGGATCCCGTACCACGAGGACAATTCATAGCCTCCGACCCCGGCTTCCTCGATCGTGGGCATGTCGGGCATCGACGAGGCGCGCCTGCGCGAAGTGACCCCGATCCCGCGCAGCTTGCCGGATTTCACGAACCCGATCTCACCCGCGATGCTCGAGCAGTACATGTCGATCTGCCCCCCCATGAGGTCGGTGAGCGCCGGGGCGTCGCCTTTGTAGGGGATTTGCACGATATCGATGCCGGCGATGCTCTTGAGCATCTCGATGCACAGCAGCGGCGTGCCGACCCCGGACGAGCCATAAGTCAGCTTGCCCGGATGGGCTTTGGCGTAGGCGATGAGGTCGCGCACGTTGTTGGCCGGCAGCGTGGGTCGCACCACGAGGAAGTTCTGTGACGAGACGATCTGCGAGATCGGCGCGAAATCGGTGAGCACGTTGAACGGCAGTTTGGAGGAGAACGCCGGCGCAATGGTCATGTTCGCGGTGCCGGTGAGCAGCGTGTAGCCGTCGGGCGCCGACTTGGCCACATAGTCGAAGCCGACATTGCCCGAGGCGCCGGCGCGGTTCTCGACCACCACCGGCTGGCCGATCATGGGCGAGAGCTTCTGGCTCACCAGCCGCCCGAGGATGTCGGTTGCGCCGCCGGCCGGGTACGGGATGATCATGCGCACCGGCTTGGTGGGCCAAGCCTGGGCGGCGGCCAGAGTAGGAAGCAGGGCCGAGACTGCGAGGCAAAGGGCGGCGAGGAGTCTGTTCATTGCGGTTCTCCAGATACGGATGGTTGAAATCGAAATTCGGGTTGCCACAACGGCACGCCCTACGACCGGCCCTTCTGCCACTCGCGCTCCGCATGCAGCGCATCGGGAGCGTCTAAATCCACGCCGAGCGCCACCACCATGCGGCCGAGCGCACCGTAATAGGTGGCGGACATGGCGATGTCGACGATCTGCCGGGGCGAGAAATGGCGCTTCATCGCATCCATGATCGCGTCGGTCACGGTGAGGCCGCCGAGCGCGATGACGAAGGCGACAATCGCCTGTTCGTTCGGGGGCAGCGCCGCCGGCACCTTGCCCGCGCCGATCTCCTCGACCGCGCCCGCGTCGATGCCCGCCTGCACCGCCAGCGGCTGGTGATGCGCCCAGGCGTAAGGGACGCCACGGGCCGAGGTCAGGATGGTGAGCTCGCGCAGCCGTTCCGGCAGGTCGGTCTTGTACTTGACGTACTCGCCGACGCGGGCGAAATGCACCAGCCCGCCGGGGGCGTGGCCGAGCGAGCGCAACGCGTTGGAAACGAATCCACGCGTTGCCTTGATCTCTGCTTAGACCGCATCGAGTTCCGCGTTGTCTTTCGCCTCTGCTGGGGGAAGTCTTGCCATGTCAGAACTCCGTCGGCTCGCCCCGCCGCTTCACCCGGGCGATCCCGGACTCCAGCAGGCGGGTGAATTCGGTCATGCGTCGTTCGACGGTCCTGGGATCCCACTTGTAGAAGCCGCGTCCGGTGGTCACCCCGTGGTGCCCCGCCTTCACCAGTCGCTCGAGCGTGGGGCTGGGCCGGCGGCCGTTGTGCAGCGTCGGGTAAAGGTTCTTCGAGGTCGCCAGGTGAACCGGCAGGCCATGGATGTCGCGCGAAACCACCGGCCCGAGGATGTTGTAGCGGAACCCGAACCCGAAACGCACCGCCCGGTCGACATCCACCGCCGTGGTCACGCCGGTATCGATGAGGTGGTAGATCTCGCGGTACATGGCGTGCTGGATGCGGTTGATGAGCATGCCGGGCACGTCGCGGTTCAGCACCACCGGCACCTTGCGCATGGCCTCCATCCAGCCGAGCAGTTTCTTCATCGTCGCATCGCTCGTCCGCGGGCCGCGGGTCACCTCGACCACCAGCATCACGTGGGCCGGGACGCTGAAATGCAGCCCGGCGCTGCGTTGCGGCCGCTTGAGCGGCTTCATCACGTCGCGCACGCGCAAGCCCGACGTATTGGTGACGATGAGCGTGTCATCGCGCACCAGCGGCTCGATTTCGCGCAACAGGCGGTGCTTGAGGGCGAGGTCCTCGAACACCGTCTCGATCACGAGGTCCATCGCCTTCCAGTCCACCGCGGACAAATTTTTATGCCGCGTGATGCGGCGCATCGCGGTGACCGCGCGCAGCCGCCTCGCTTCACGGCGCCAGTAAGCATCGGCGCGCTTGCGCACGCTGGCATCGGGTTCGACCACTTCGCACCGCCAACCGTGGCGCGCGAAAGCGATCGCAATGTCGGCGCCCATGCGCCCCGCGCCGAGGATGGCGACGCGCAAACCTGGTTTGGCGGAGGCAACGCGCGTCTTCGAGGCGAGGGCGCGGCCCGCGAAATTTCCCTGCATCGTCTTCACCATGGTGCGCCTCCAAGCGATGAGCCACCGCAAACGTGCAGCAGTTGGCCGGTCACGTAACCGTTGTCGGGCGAAATGAAGAACATCGCGGCGCGTGCGACATCATCCGGCGTGCCTCCGCGGCCGACCACGCACAGGCCGACGAGCCTTTCGGCCACCTCGGGCGGGTTGTTCTTCTTGAATAGGTCAGTGAGCACCGGGCCGGGCGATATGGCGTTGACCGTGATGCCGAACTCACCGAACTCGAGCGCCCAGCTGCGCGTGAACGCAACCAGCGCGGCCTTGGTACCCGAATATACGGTGCGCGCTTTCTTGCCGTGAATCGAGCGCGAGGACATGTTGACTACGCGGCCGAATCGCTGCGCCTTCATGGCCGGCACGAACGCCTGCATGAAGATAACCGCGGCGCGCAGGTGCAGGTTGACGCCGTGGTCGAAGGCCGCGTCATCAACCTCCTCCAGCATCCCAGGCGTGGGAAACCCCGCGTTGTTCACCAGCACATTGACCTTGAAGCGGCCTGCGATCTCCGCGGCGGCCGCGCGTGTGGCGGTCGCATCGGTCAGCTCTGACTGCACGAAGTGGTAGTCGCCCTTGGGCAGGGCCAAAGGACGGTCGCGGTCGACGTTGATGACCGTCGCGCCGGCTTCGAGCAGGTGCCGCGCGATGCCTTCGCCAATCCCGGCCGTGGCTCCGGTGACCGCGCAAATGAGTTTCGTCACGTTTACTCCGAGCTGATCTTGAGCCGCGCGATCACCTCGGTCCAGCGCGCGATCATCGACTGCATCTGCTGGGTGTGTTCCTGGTAGGAGTTGGCCACCGGCAGGTACCCGAGCGAAGCGAGCCGCTCGGCGTGCGCGGGGCTGCGCAACGCGGCGACGAAATGGCGGTTCAGGATGGCCAGCACCGTCGGCGGCGTCCCGGCCGGTGCATAGACCCCCCAATACGAGTCCGCATCGATATTCTGCAGGCCGAACTCCTCGAACGTCGGCACGCTGGGCATGGCCGGGTTGCGCTGCTTGCCGGTCACGGCGAGGGCGCGCAGCTTGCCCGCCTCCACATAGGTGCGCGCCGAGCTGATGCCGGCGAACTGCATGTCGACCTGGCCACCGAGGAGGTCGGTCATCGCCGGGCCGGTGCCCTTATACGGAATGTGCACGATGAATACCTTCGCAGCGAGCTTCATGAGCTCCGCGGCCAGGTGGGTCGAGGTGCCCGAACCGCCGGAGGCGTAATTGAGTGACCCCGGCTTGGCCCGCGCAAGCGCGAGGAGCTCGGGCAGCGTGTTGGCGCGCACCGAGGGGTGCACCACGAGGAGCACCGGTGCATACGCCATCATCGTCACACCGGTGAGAGACTTGGCCGTATCGAAGGGCATCTTGGCGCGGAACAGTCCCGGATTGACGAGCACCGCCGAGTCGGTGGCCAAAACCGTGTATCCGTCGGCCGGGGCCTTGGCCACCAGTTCGGTGCCGATGAAGGTATTGCCCCCGGGGCGGTTTTCGATCACGAGCTGCTGGCCGAGCGAGGCGCTCACCGTGGGCGCAATGATGCGGATGAGGTTGTCGGTCCCGCCGCCAGGCGCATAGGGGATGATGACCTTGACGGGCTTGTCCGGGAAAGCCTGCGCACCGGCGGCGCCCGCGAAGGCCGCGAGCAGCAGAGCGAATACGGTTCTGATCGATTGGTTCATGCTGTCTCCTATTAATGGTTCCAGAGGTCGCGCATCGAAGCGAGCGACTCGACGTTTTCGATCCGGGTCATGAAACGCTCCGCCTGGGCGGGGCTCATCGGGCGGGCGCCACCGGCAAGGCAGGCCTGCACCTTGGCACGATGCTCTTCGTCCGACAACGGCCGCTCGGGCGTGCCGGACAATTCGGTTGCCGTGGCCTCGAATCGCCCCCCCTTTCGGGTCACCACGCTCACCGTCGCCGGGACGAACTTGCCCTCCTGCGCGGGATCGACCTCGATCTGCACGCGCCGGGCGAGTGCGCCCACCTGCGCGTCGAGCACCGCCTCCGGCTGGATGTCATCGACCGAAAATCTGCCGCGCGCGAGCACGCTGGCGATCGAATACTGCACGCTGAACTGGGCGGCAACCTGTGGATTGTCCCCGGGCGCGAACTGCGCGCCGACCAGGCGCGCCATGAAAGGCGAGATGCGCACCGCCACGGACTCGACGTCCTCTGCACGCACCGCGTGGCGGTCGACGAGATCGAGCGCGGCTTCGATGGCCGCGTGATTGCAAAAACAGCTGGCGTACTTCTTCAGCGTTAGCGAAGCGAATCGGTAGTCGCGTCCCAGGCCTTGCGTGACCACCGCATGGTCCAGACCCGTATACAACGTCTCGAATCCGCACTGGCCTTCGAACATGTCTGCCGGCGCGGTCACCCCGCATTTTGCAAGCAGCGCCGCATCCACTCCGTCGCGCGCGGCGAAGGCCGACTGCAGGCGCTTGGTGGTGGAGCGAGCGACCAGCGCCTGCTGCGTGCCGGCGGCGCGGCTCAGCGCGATGCCCATCGCCGACGTAATGCCGTCGGCGTCCAGCCGGAGGGCCCGCGCCGCAGCCGCCGCTGCAGCGAAGACCCCAAGGACCGAACTGTAGAACCAGCCGGGATGGGTGCGGATCGCGAGGCCCAGCCGCACCAGCAGTTCATCGCCCGCGACATACGCGGTGAGGAACTCCTTGCCGCCCAGCCCGTCCTGTTCCGCCGCGGCGAGCACGGCGGGAAGGACCACGATGTCGGCATGAACCGTGGCGAGATCGTGCACGCTGTCGAAATCCAGCGCCGCGGCCATGGCCCCGTTGAGGAACGCCGCCTGGGTCGCCGGCAGCCGGTCCGGCGACGACCACACGCGGCTCTCCGCCGCCCCACCCTGGCGCATCGCCAACGCATGCAGCGCGGCGATTCCTTCCGCGCCCGAACCCGCCCATCCAACCGCGAGCGTATCGGCCAGCAGCCGCTTGGCGCGGGCGACGGCTGGCGCGGGCAGGTCTTCGTAACGCAACGCCGCCACCCATTGCGCCAGTTGCGGACCCAGACCTGCGCGGGCGGCATCGGGGACGGTCGGCGGCGAACGAAGGATCTCGGGCATGGTGAATTTTAGAGGTGGGCCGCAGCGGTGTGCGGCTTGCCAGAGGACCTAGCATCGTAGGCGCGCAGGCGCGGCGAAAATGTCACGTGGGTTACAATGCTTGCACCGTCCTGACCCTTGGTTCACAGCCCCTATGGCGGAGCACAACCTGCAGTGGCGCCTGGCCATCCTCAAGGGCAATGCCTGGTTCGGCGAGTTGCCGGAAAATGCGCTCGACGACATGGCGCGCATCGCGCGTTACCGGCGATTCGTGAACGGCGAGCTCATTGCGGCGCGGGGGATGCCGCCGGAAGGACTTGCGGTGGTCATCCGCGGCGCCATTCGCAGCGCCACACTGAGCGCGGACGGACACGAGGTCGTGTTCTCCCTCATCCAGCCCGGCTACGTATGGGGACTGGTGGCGGCCATCGATGGGCTGGGATCGGTGCACGATACCCGCGCCCACAACCGCACCGAAGTCCTCCTCGTCCCCAGGGTGCCGTTGCTCGAGGTGCTCGACGCCCGCCCCGCGCTTTATGGGCATTTCGCCCGCCTGCTGTGCTACCGGTTGCGCAAGGCCTATAGCGCGGTCGACGAATTCGCGCTGGTTCCCCTGCGCCAGCGCCTCGCGCGGCAACTGTGCACGCTCGCGCTCGCCACCCCTGGCAGCAAGACCGAACCCGACGGCGCGAGCCTGCGCCTCACCCAGGCGGAAATCGCGGTCATGCTGAGCGCTGCGCGTCCGAGCGTGAATCGCGAACTGAAGCGCCTTCAGGAAGAAGGCCTGGTGGAACTGGGCTACCGCGGGGTGACGATCCGCCATTACGCCCGGTTGCGCGACATCTGCTCGAACCAGGGGCTGTTCGCGTCCTGAACGCGCCCCGCCCGTCCGCCAGCTTATTCCGGCTTGATGCCCGCGCCCTTGGCGATGCGGCCGAATTTGGCCACGCTCTCGCGGATCAGCGCGTGGAATTCCTGCGGCGTATTGGTGGTCGGCTCAGAGCCCAGGGCGATGTACTTTTCACGCAGGTCCGGCTGCGCCACTGCCTTGACGATGCTCCCGTGCAGCAGGTTGACGGCCTCGCGGGGCGTGCCGGCCGGCGCGAGGATGCCGAACCAGGACACCACTTCGTAGCCCGGGACGCCCGCTTCATCGAGTGTGGGGACTTCCGGCAGCGCCGCCGCGCGCTTCTTCGCGCTCACGCCGAGCGCTCGCACCTTGCCCGACTTGATGTGCTGGATGCCGCCTGCGATGGTGGCGAAATACATGTCCACCCGCCCGGCAATGAGGTCGGTCAGCGCCGGCGAGTCCCCCTTGTACGGAATATGCGCGATGTCGGTGCCGGTCATGCTCTTGAACAATTCCATGGTCAGGTGCGGGATGCCGCCGGGCCCCGCGGAGGCGTAGTTGAGCTTGCCGGGCTGCGCTTTCGCCGCCGCGATCACGTCCTGCACGCTCCTGGAGGACGAAGCGGCCGGCACCATGAGTACGTTCTGCACCACCACCACCAGCGAGATCGGGGCGTAGTCGTTCACAACATCGAACGTCAGCTTGGCAGTCAATGCCGGCGCGACAGTCATCGAACCCGCGCCCCAAAGCAGCGTGTACCCGTCGGGGGCCGCCTTGGCAACGTAGTCGAACGCCACGTTGCCGCCCGCCCCGACGCGGTTCTCGATGATGAGCGGCTGGCCGAGGTCGGTCATCTTCGCCGCCAGGTGGCGGGCGTGCAGGTCAGAGGCGCCGCCAGGAGGGTAGGGAACGATCAGACGAACGGGACGGTTGGGGTAGGACTGGCCCCAAGCCTGCCCACCCGCGAGCACAAGCAAGACGAACGTCGAGTAAAAAAACCTGGCGCCGAATCTCATGGAATCTCCCGATGACTTTGCGAATCGTGGCGGTTGCGCCACATGCCCGTCAAGGTGGATTCGCCGTTCGCATCAAGCGGCGCGCTGCGCAGGCGGGACCCCGTGGGAGGGACCGGCTCAGTTCTTCTTGTCCGCAACCACGCGCCGCTCGGCGTTGAGATAGACGCGGTAACGGTTGCCGTCCGAGCAGGTAACGAGGTGGTCGTCCTTTGCCTGGGTGGCAACTGTGACCACGGTCCCGCAGGGGCGCCCCAAGACCCCAAGTGCTGCGGCAAGGTCTTCGGCCTTGCCCACCTGCGCCGCGACATTCCCTGCAGCAGCGGCCGCCAGCACGGCCGGCAACGCGATCAGGGCAACAAAATTCGGGCCGCGAAAAGTCATGGGTCAGGACATGTTTCGGAACTTGGCTGGATCCGAGAGGATGCGCCACAACGGCTCACGCGATGCACGGACCTCCCCCGCCAGCACCGGGTCGTCACTCAGCAACGACTGGACTTTGCTCAGTAGCGTATCGAAGGGCTGGCGCAGCGCGGACACCTTGCCCGCGCCAGATTCATGCGCCTTGCGAAACTTGTCCACCAGGTCATCGATCTGGTTCTTGAGCGCGAACTTCGACATCACGCCGATGACGTTGGTGTCGCGCACTCGCTTCTCGAGCGTCGGCAAGTCGAGCGATGGGCGGGCGGCCACCCGCTCAAGGGAGGCGGCCGGTAAGGCTCGCGGCGCGGAGAGCTCGCCGTGGGCGGCCTTTTCGGCGGGCGAATCCAGGGGCGCGGCGTGAGCCGTGGTGCGCGCCGGTTGCTGGGTCGCCGGCGGCTGCGCATCTTTCGGGTGGGCATCCTTAACCTGCACTTCCTTCGGAGCCGCGGCCACTGCCTTTGCACCCGTTTTCGTCGCCGCGTCGCCGGGGAGCTCCGGTTTTGCGGGCGCTGGGACCTTCCGCTCGCTGTCTGCGGCGGGCATAGCCGCAGGCCGCGTCACCGGCTTCGTTGCCACCGCCACCTTTGGTTCGATTGGCGCCGCATCGATCTCCACCTGCGCTGCTTCCACCCGCGCCGCAGGGGCGACGACGACTGGCGCTGCTTGCGGGGGGAGGAGCGCGCTGGTCGCCGCAGGCGCGGGTTGCTGCGCAGCAGCGATCGGTAACACCGGTGCCACCGCGGCGAGCCGCTCGGGTGGTGCCACAACCCGGGGTGAAAGCCCCGGGTTGTCGGCTACTCCCGATCGATCCAAGGCGGGGACGGGGTCTGCAGCGGGGGCGAGCAATGCACACCCACCGCCCACGGCAGCCCACAGGCAAACGGAGAGGGCACCGGCCGGTCGCGCGAGGCGCATGCGGCGGGGCAGCGGGGAAAGAGTCGGTATCGAGGCGTCGCGCATGGGAAGCACCTTATTGCAGCGTCCAGGGCGTGTATGTCGGCCAGCCCACATTGGCGCGTCAGACAATTCCCACAAACGCAGGACGCGTCCGCGGCTCGCTTTTGCCACACACCCGGGTGGGTTATATTCGCCCCATGCAGGAGAGACCCGCGACGCGGGTCACCGAAGGCGCAAACTCCCATAATCGCTCAGGTATCAGTACTGCATGCCTTGAAACGCCGTCTGGAGAGCCGTCGCAAAGCAACATTTGCGCGACGCACCGAAGGAGCAAGGCCGCCGCGGGTCGCGCCGGCCGAATCTCTCAGGTAACACGGACAGGGGGAGCGGCAACTCGCGGGCGCTCTTGCGCCCGCGCCAAACTCCCCAAAGGTGTCACTGTGCGTGCAATCGTCCTCGGATCCGGCCTGCTCGGCGTTTCCTCCGCTTATTACCTCACCCGCCTCGGCCACGAGGTGACCGTCATCGACCGGCAAAGTTCGCCCGCCGCGGAAACCAGCTTTGCCAACGGCGGGCAGATCTCGGTGAGCCATGCCGAGCCATGGGCCAATCCAAGCGCCCCGCTCAAAGTGCTGAAGTGGCTGGCGCGTGAAGACGCGCCGTTGCTGTTCCGAATCCGACCCGACCTGCGCCAGTGGCTTTGGGTATTGCAGTTCCTTGGCGAATGCACGCCCGAACGAACGCGGCACAATATCGGTCAGATCGTCAGGTTGGGCACTTACAGCCGCCAGATGCTGCAGGCGCTGCGCGCTGAGACGGGCATTTCATATGACCAGCGCACGCAGGGCATCCTGCATTTCTACACCGACCGGCGCGAGTTCGATGCGGCCCTCGGGCCGACAGAGCAGATGCGCGCGCTGGGGTGCGACAGGCGCGTGATCTCGGCATCCGAAGCCGTCGAGATCGAGCCGGCGCTACGCCATGTGCGCGAACGCCTCGCGGGAGCGACCTACACAGCCGAGGACGAGTCGGGCGACGCGAACCTGTTTGCGCGCGAACTGGTCAAGCTGTGCGCAGCCGATGGCGTGCAATTCCTCATGAGCCACACCATCACCGCCCTGCGCGAAGCGGGTGGGCGCCTGGACCATGTGGAAGCGACCGACCGGGACGGGCGGTTCCAGCGCATCCGCGGCGACGCCTACGTGCTGTGCATGGGATCGTTCAGCCCGTTGTATGCCGCGCCGCTCGGCATCCGGTTGCCGATCTACCCGGCCAAGGGATATTCAGTCACGCTGCCGGTGAAGGACGAATCGATGGCGCATCGCGTGTCGCTCACCGACGACGAATACAAGCTGGTTTTTTCCCGCCTGGGCGACCGGCTGCGGATCGCGGGGACGGCCGAACTCAATGGTTACGACCGCGACCTCAATCGCGTGCGTTGCGAGGCCATCGTGCGCCGGGTGGAGGACCTGTTTCCCGGCGCGGGCGATACCGGGCAGGCGCAGTTTTGGACCGGCCTGCGCCCCGCGACCCCCTCGAACGTGCCCATCATAGGGAAATCCAAGCTGCCCAATCTGTTCCTTAACACCGGCCACGGCACGCTCGGATGGACCCACTCGTGCGGGTCGGGCAAGTCGATCGCGAGGATCATGAGCGACCTCGCCCCCGAAGTCGATTTCGCCTTTAGTGGCATGGAGTGCCCCGCTCGCGCGCGCTGAGGGCGGCCCGGCGGTTGGGGCTCACGAGGCGAGGTGATTGAGCTTTTCGAGTCCCAGTTCGGCACGCAGGTCGGCGGTGGCATCGGCCTTGAAACCCTCCAGCGGGATGCCTGTCGCATCGGCCACCTTGACGACCGCATTGAAGGACGCCACCACGGCCGCGGCATCTACGAGCGCCGCGTCTCCCATTGCGGCTTGAACCGCTACGCGCGCGCGCTCGCGGCGTTGCAGGTCAATACCCAGCATGGCCTCGCCGAACTCGACCAGCAACTCGCCCTGGGGTACGCCGACCCCAGCCGCATCGCCCTCGAGCACGCCGCCCATCTCGAAGGATTCCCCTGCATGGTTGCCGCTCGCACGGAGCAGCGCCGTATGGCTAACCGTTCAGTAATAACACCCGTTCAGCGCCGAAACCCGGCCGGCAAGCAGTTCCATCTGGGCATGCGACAGCGCGCGGTACTCACGCGTGAAATCGCGGATCTCGTGGTCCTTGAGGTAGAGCTCGACGTCGAGGTCGAAGAAGTTGAACACCTCCTGCGGGACAAGGCTCAGGGCCCGGTGGATATTCTTCGTGCCGTGCACCTTGAACGGGTCGGTTTCACCGGCACCGACCGCTTCCGGCTCGAGGGTGCCCACCCAGGCCAGGTCGCGGTTGACGCCCGAGGGCCGCTGCCGCGTCGGTGCGCCGGTCCTCGGCGGCGGCAGCGCGCGCTGCGGGATGCCCAGCGACACGTTCAGGGTATCCAGGGCGACGATAACGGCGATGACTCCGACCGCCTCGACGTACTGTTCCTCGCTCACGCCCTGCGCAAGCGTCGCATGCAGCCACTTCTTCGTCAGGCGCCCGGCGTCGGTCACGATGCGATGCACGATCTCGACAATCGCCGGCGCGAGCGTGCCCACGGTGTCGTGTTCGCCCAATACGGCATAGGGCGAGAGCGCGTCCTTGCGCCGCCTGCAGAGCGAGCAGTCCTGTGCCTGGCGCGCTTCCGCGGCGATAGCCAGACGCTGCGCGCCGGTCCACCAGGTTCCGGGCGATGCGAGCCTTTCCCACGCGCGCGAGCACTCGCGCGCGAGTCCTTCCCTGATTGGAGGCACGGCGGCGACAGGGTGCAGCGTGGGTGACATGGGCGCTCCGTGGATGACTATGCGATGGCTTATTCTAGCCGTCCGGCGGTGTGCCATTGATCCGCTTGGCCAGCCCCTTGAGCCGCGCATACACTTTGCCGACCTGCGCCTCGTCGCCCGCCTTGGCCAGCCTTTCGAGCTCACGCGAGGGCTCGGTCAGGACTTCGAAACCAAGCGATCCGCCCGTGCCTCCGAGCCAGTGCGCGAAGCGGGCCAACGCGCCCAGGTCCCTGTCTGCCCACGCCCTCTCCGCGCCCGCAATGGCCTCGGGGAGTCGGGCGACGAAGCTGGCCACGATATCGGCAAGCAGCCCGTCATCGGCCATCGTCGACACTATTTGATCTTTCACGGCGTCCCGTCCCCTTCGGTCCAAGTCATCCTTGCTCGAAAGCGGGGCAGAATGGACGATCAGTTCTTCGCCGCGGAGTCCTTGCGCAGCGAGTCGAACGACTTGCCCTCGATCAGCGCCGCGGTGCTGCGATAGCCGAAATCGTGCAGGCGCGTCACCACGTCGGCAAGCGCCTGGGGCGAGTGCCGCTGCAGGCCGAGGCCCTGGATGATGCGGTTGTCGCAACAGAACATCGCACACACCGAAGCCGCGTGATAAAGGGCTTCCTCACTCCAGCCGGCCGCGAAGACCGCTTCGGCATCGGCCGCGACCATCCGTGACGGGGTCAGCGTGAGCTTGCGCAGGTAAGCGAAGACCGGCTTGAGGGGCGCTTCGACGGGAGCGTTGTCGATATCGGCCAGCAGGGCATCGAGGACGCCGGCGGCAATGCCGAAGGACTTCGCCACGGCCTCGTGCTCACCGTGGCAGTAGCCGCAGGCGTTGAGCGCGGACACATATCCCGCAAACAGTTCGCGCTCGCCAACGCTGAAAGGAGAGGGGCCGCGCAGCAGTTGCTCGTGCCAATGCGCAAACGGCAGGCCGATGGCCGGACTTGTCTTGAGCACGTCCTTTAGGACTGCGTCGGGCGGGAGCGATTTCAGGAATGGCATGGCGGTCCTTTGCCGTTGGGGCAAGGTCCACCTTGCCGCGTCTGATTGGCTGGCGTTACGGGCCGGATTCCACGGCTGCGGTTGGCGGAGAGCGAGGGATTCGAAGCCTCGATACGGGTTGACCCCGTATAACGCCTTATCAGGGCGCCCCGAGGTTAACGAATCGCCTTGCGGCATTGGCCCCTCGGACAACTCTCCTGCCCACTCGGACAACGCTCTGATTCTACTACGCCCCCCTGCTGCTTCCGGTCAAGCTCGGAAGCCTTGAGTACGATCCGCAAGCCAAGTTCCAGGTACTTCTTGTCGAGCACCGCCGAGATCCTGATCTCCGAGGTGGTGATCACCTGGATGTTGATGCCCTCCTCGGCCTTGTGCGCGCGCTCATCGGCTTTGGCTCACCGGGAGCACGCAGTTTCAAGGCCCGTAGCTCGCCGCTGGGTGCCGGCGGCGCTCGCGTACTTTCGGCAGGCGCTGGTACTTGGCGAACAGGCCGCGGCCGATTGGAACGCTACGTTCAGGTATTTGAACTCCTCGGTAACCCACCGACGGCAGGCTAACTTTCACGCGGCGCCCCCGCACTGATGCTGAAATCAAACAATCTGTACTAAAATCAGGGCGTGATCCTCACACTCGGCCATACCAAAGGCGGCGTCGGCAAGAGCACGCTGGCACTCAATATCGCCATCGAGCGACTGCGGGCGGGAGTGGACACCCTGATCGTCGATGGCGACCCGAAACAAACTAGTATCAGTAAGGCTATCGGAATCCGCGCCGATGCCGGGCGGGCGCCCGCAGTGCCCTGCATCGTTCTCGACGACGCAAAGGCGTTGCGCCATCAGGTCGGGCTGCTCAAGTCGAAGTATCAGGATATCGTGATCGACGTTGGCGGCAAAGACTCGAACGCCCTACGCGCCGCCCTGACCGTGACCGATGCGCTGCTTCTGCCGATTGGACCTGAATCGGTCGAGATTTGGGCAATCGACGATATTCTTGAACTGGTCGACGAAGCCCGCAGCCTCAAAGATTTTCGCGTCCTCGCGGTATT